>NZ_JBXWRZ010000014.1:0-65931 GCF_059613165.1 Ruegeria sp. BHSB172 | reverse complement strand
ACGCCCGAAATCATCCAGACCGTCGCCGACGGCCTGTCCGGCTTTACCGGGCCCATCGTGCTGGACCCGGTGATGATCGCCAAATCGGGCGATGCCCTGCTGGCGCGTGAGGCGGTGCAGACGTTGCGCGCGGTGCTGCTGCCCCGCGCCACCGTTCTGACCCCGAACCTGCCCGAGGCGGCCTGCCTGCTGGATCAGATTGTTGCGGAGACCACCGACGAGATGACGGCGCAAGGCCATGCCCTGTGCGATCTGGGCGCGGGCGCGGTTCTGATGAAGGGCGGGCATGGCAAGGGCGATGTCTGCCGGGATCTGCTGGTGTCTCCGGACGGGGTCGTTGCTCAGTTCGAAGCCCCGCGCGTGAACACCAAAAACACCCACGGCACGGGTTGCACCCTGTCCTCGTCCATAGCAGCGGGATTGGCCAAGGGGCTGGGGCTGGCGGATGCGGCGGCGCAAGCACATTCCTATCTGCAGGGCGCGATTTCGGCGGCGGACGGTCTTGGGGTCGGGCACGGGCACGGCCCGGTTCACCATTTCTATCGGGTTTGGGAGTCGTGACGGTCTGGTCCGTCATAGGTGCCGGGGTGGCCGGTCTGGCCGTGGCCTCGGAACTGGTCGCGCGGGGTGCGCAGGTACGGGTGTTTGACCCCGGCGGGCCTCCCGGTCCGCATGGCTGTTCGTGGTGGGCCGGTGGCATGTTGGCGCCCTGGTGCGAATATGAGAATGCCGAGGAACCCGTGCTGCGACTGGGGCAACAGGCCATCGATTGGTGGGCAGCCCGCACTCCGGTCACGCGGCAAGGAACGCTGGTTGTGGCCAACATGCGAGACCTGCCCGACCTGCGCCGATTTGCCCGCCGGACTGAGGGGTTCACGCTGGTCGATCAAGCGAAAATTGCTGAATTAGAGCCTGATTTGCACGGTTTTTCCCAAGGCCTGTTCTTCGCAGATGAGGCCCATCTGGACCCTCGCCGCGCGCTGCAGGACCTGTATCGCGGCCTTCAGGATAAGGGCGTCGCATTCCATCGCAAGCTGGCTCCGTCGCGGCTGGACAACGCCATCGACTGCCGTGGCCTGCACGCGCGCGACATCCTTCACGACCTGCGCGGCGTGAAGGGGGAAATGCTGGTGATCCGCTGCCCCGACGTGACGCTGACCCGTCCCGTGCGTCTGCTGCATCCCCGCATGCCGCTCTATGTCGTGCCGCGTGGAGATGGCATCTACATGCTGGGCGCCACGATGATCGAATCCGAGGACAGCAGCCGCATCACCGCGCGCTCGATACTGGAACTGCTCAGCGCGGCCTATGCGCTGAACCCGGCCTTCGGCGAGGCCGAAGTGCTGGAGATCGGCGTCGATCTGCGCCCGGCCTTTCCCGACAACCTGCCGCGCATCCGCCGGCTGGGCAAGACGATCTATGCCAACGGGCTGTATCGCCATGGCTACCTGCTGGCTCCGGCCTTGGCCCGGGGCGTGGCCGATCTGGCGCTAGAGAACACACATTCGGAGATGGTTGATGAAGATCGTGCTTAACGGCGAGCCGCGCGAGGTAAACGCCAAAACCCTTGGCGAATTGCTGGCGGAATGCGGCTTTTCCGGCCGAGTTGCCACCGCGGTGAACGAGGAATTCGTGCCTTCCAGCCTGCGCATCGCCCACAAACTGGCCGAGGGCGACCGGGTCGAGGTCGTCGCACCGATGCAGGGGGGCTGAGGATGAAAACGTTTTACGGCACCGAACTGCCCAACCCGCTGATGCTGGGCACCGCGCAATATCCCAGCCCGGCGATCCTGGAACAGGCCTTCCGAGCCAGCGGTGCGGGCGTGGCCACGGTGTCATTGCGGCGCGAGGGCGCGGGCGGGGCGGGTCAGGCGTTCTGGTCGATGATCCGCGATCTGGGCGTGCTGATCCTGCCCAACACCGCCGGCTGTCACACGGTCAAAGAGGCCGTCACCACCGCCCACATGGCGCGCGAGGTGTTCGACACACCGTGGATCAAGCTGGAACTGATCGGTCACACCGACAGCCTGCAGCCCGACGTGTTCCAACTGGTCGAGGCCGCGCGCATTCTGACCGACGAGGGGTTCCAGGTGTTTCCCTACACCACTGAAGACCTGATCGTGGCCGAGCGTCTGCTGGCCGCCGGGTGCCAGGTGCTGATGCCCTGGGGCGCGCCGATCGGGTCGGGGCGGGGTTTGAACAACGAATACGCCCTGCGCGCGATGCGGGCCGAGTTTCCCGACGTGCCGCTGGTGGTGGATGCGGGCATCGGCCTGCCCAGCCACGCCGCCCACGCGATGGAGCTGGGCTATGACGCGGTTCTGCTGAACACCGCCGTCGCCCGCGCAGGCGATCCGGTGGCGATGGCGCAGGCCATGGCGCTGGCGGTGCAGGCCGGGCAATTGGCGCATCAGGCCGACCCGATCGAGCCGCGCGACATGGCCGAACCCTCGACCCCCGTGATCGGAAAGGCCTTTCTATCATGACGCTCGACCGCTTCTATCCGATCTTCGATCACACCGACTGGCTGCGGCGGATGCTGCCCCTGGGCGTGAAGTTGGTGCAGCTGCGCATCAAGGATCAGCCCGACGCGGTGGTGCGCGCGGAGATCGCCACCGCGCAGGCCCTGTGCCGCGACCACGGCGCGGTGCTGGTGGTGAACGACTATTGGCAGGCCGCCATCGACGCAGGCTGCGATTGGATCCACCTGGGGCAGGAGGACTTGGACGACGCCGATCTGCCTGCCATCCGCAAGGCCGGGCTGAAACTGGGCGTATCCACGCATGACGATGACGAGCTTGAACGCGTGTTGTCGATGGACCCGGACTATGTGGCACTGGGGCCGGTCTATCCGACCATCCTGAAAAAGATGAAATGGCACCAACAGGGCCTGCCGCGCGTGACCGAGTGGAAACGGCGCGTGGGTGACATCCCTCTGGTCGGCATCGGCGGTATGAGCGTCGAGCGCGCGCCGGGCGTGTTTCAGGCCGGGGCCGACATCGTTTCGGCCGTGACCGACATCACCCTGAACGCCGACCCCGAAGCGCGGGTGCGCCAGTGGATCGAGGTCACGCGATGAGCCGCTATGCCCGCCAGATGATCCTGCCCGAGGTCGGGGCCGTGGGGCAGAACCGCCTTGCCCGCGCGCGGGTTTTGGTCGTCGGCGCCGGCGGGCTTGCCGCGCCCGTGCTTCCGCTGCTGGTCGGGGCTGGGGTGGGGCATCTGACCATCGTCGATGCCGATACGGTGGACCTGTCGAACCTGCATCGCCAGACGCTGTTTGCCGAGTCCGATTGCGGCCGCCCCAAGGCCGAAGCGGCCGCCGAACGCTGCCGGGCACTGAACAGCGAGATTACCGTTGCAGCGAGAAAACAGACTCTAACGCCTGCCAATGCCGCTGAATTGGTGGCCGAGGCCGATCTGATTCTGGACTGCGCGGACAGTTACGCGGCCAGCTATACGTTGTCGGATACCTGCCTGGCGCAGGGCAAGCCGCTGATCAGCGCCTCGGTTTTGGGCCTGTCGGGTTATGTTGGCGGGTTCTGCGGCGGTGCGCCCTCCTTGCGCGCGGTTTTTCCCGACGCGCCGGACAGTGGCGCCAGTTGTGCCACCGCGGGTGTTCTGGGCCCGGTCGTGGCGATGATCGGCGCGATGCAGGCGCAGATGGCGCTGGGCGTGATCCTGGGCCTCGAGCCTTCGCCGTTGGGCCAAATGATGCAGGTGGACGGGCGCAGCTGTATCAGCAGCGGCTTCCGCTTTGACACCGCGCCGGAACCGGACGGCCATTTCCCCTTTGTTGCCCCCTCGCAACTGACTCCGAACGACCTGGTTGTCGATCTGCGCAGCGTCGATGAGGCCCCCCAGCCGATTCACCCCAACGCTCGCCGATTGACGGTCGAAGCGCTGAAAACAGATCCTAACAAAGGAAAATCGCTGGCCCTCTGCTGTGCCACAGGGCTGCGCGCCTGGCGCGCGGCCGAGGAACTCCACCCCCATTGGCCCGGCCGGATCGTTCTGGTCGCCGCCGCAACGTCGTGAAGCAAAAGGAAACGCAGACCATGAAGAAACTGATCACCGCCTTTGCCCTGCTGGCCGCCGCGCCCGCCTGGGCGCAGGACAAGATGACCATTCTGCTGGACTGGTTCGTGAACCCCGACCACGGGCCGATCATCGTGGCGCAGGAAAACGGCTATTTCGCCGAACAGGGGCTTGAGGTCGAAATCGTTCCGCCCGCTGATCCGTCGGCCCCGCCGCGCCTTGTGGCCGCCGGTCAGGCCGATCTGGCCGTGTCCTACCAGCCGCAGCTGCACCTGCAGATCCACGAGGGCCTGCCGCTGAAACGGGTCGGGACGCTGGTCGCCACGCCGCTGAACTGCCTTCTGGTGCTCGAGGATGGCCCGATCAACACGCTGGCCGATCTCAAGGGCAAGAAGATCGGCTTTTCGGTTGCCGGTGTCGAAGAGGCGATCCTGACCGCGATGCTGAACGCGCATGGCGTGTCGCTGGACGATATCGAGATGATCAACGTCAACTTCTCGCTGTCGCCGTCGCTGATGACCGGGCAGGTGGACGCCGTGATCGGCGCCTTCCGCAATTTCGAACTGAACCAGATGGATATCGAAGGCGTTCCGGGCCGCTGCTTCTACATCGAGGAAGAAGGCGTGCCGCCCTATGACGAGCTGATCTATGTGGCCAACCCCGAAACGATGGACAAGGACATGATCGCCCGTTTCCTGGCCGCGACCGAGAAGGCCACGCAGTTCATCGTGAACAATCCGGAAAAAAGCTGGGAGATCTTCGCCGCCACCTCGCCCGAGTTGCAGGACGAGCTGAACGCCCGCGCCTGGGTCGATACCCTGCCGCGTTTCGCACTGCGCCCGGCGGGTTTCGATGCCGGCCGCTATGCCCGGTTCGAGGCCTTTCTGAAAGAGTCCGGCATGATCGACAGTATCAACCCGGTCAGCGACATCACCATCGACGTGACCGCGCAATGAGCGAGTACGGCAAAGCCTTCGCACTGATGCGCGACGCGGCGCACGGGCCGTGGCGGGACTATACCCGCCACGCCTTTGTCGAGGGACTGAAGGACGGCACCCTGCCGCGCGCGGCGTTCCTGCATTACCTGCGGCAGGATTACGTGTTCCTGATCCACTTCTCGCGCGCCTGGGCGCTGGCGGTGGTGAAATCGGAAACCCATGCCGAGATGCTGACGGCCGTGGCCACCGTCAATGCGCTGGTGGCCGAAGAGATGAAGTTGCATATCGGCATTTGCGAGGCCGAGGGCATCAGCCAGGACGAGTTGTTCGCCACGCCCGAACGCCCCGAGAACCTGGCCTATACCCGCTATGTGCTCGAGGCCGGCTACAGCGGTGATCTGCTGGATCTGCTTGCGGCGCTGGCGCCCTGCGTGATGGGATATGGCGAGATCGGCACCCGGCTGGCGGCCGAGGCCACCTCGGACACCTATCGCGACTGGATCGACACCTATGCCGGGGACGATTACCAGGCGGCCTGCCGGGCCGTGGGTGAACTGCTGGATTCCGCTCTGATACGGCGACTTGGGGCGGATTTCCGTACCACACCGCGTTGGGATCGCCTGTGCCAGACCTTCCGCACCGCGACCGAGCTCGAAGTGAATTTCTGGCAGATGGGTCTGACCCCATGACCCCGCCCCCCGATCTGATCCTCAGCGGACAGGCCAGCATCGACGGCGCGCCGCTGTTCGCGCCGCTGACCCTGTCGCTGAAGGCGGGGCAGTGGACCTGTCTGCTGGGCGGATCGGGGGTCGGCAAGACCACGGTTCTGCGCCTGATCGCCGGGTTGGCGACGGGGGCCGAGTTCACCGGCGAGATCCGCGCCAGCGACGGGCTGCCGGTGGCCGAGCGCGTCGCCTACATGGCGCAGGACGATCTGCTGCTGCCTTGGGCCACGGTCGCGCAGAACGTGGCGCTGGGTGCCCGGTTGCGCGGCGAACGGATCGACGAGGACCGCCGCGCCCGGCTGATCGAACGGATGGGGTTGCGGGATCACATGACCAAGAAGCCCTCGGAACTGTCCGGCGGGCAGAGTCAGCGCGTGGCGCTGGCCCGCACCCTGATGGAGGACAAGCCGATCATCCTGTTGGACGAGCCGTTCTCGGCGCTGGATGCGCGCACCCGCGCTGACATGCAGGACCTGGCCGCCGAAGCGTTGCAGGGACGCACCGTCCTGCTGGTCACCCACGACCCGGCCGAGGCCGCGCGTCTGGGTCAGTCGATCATGGTGATGACGCGCAGTGGCCTGACCCCGTGTCAGCCGCCCCATGCGCCGGTGCCGCGCAAGGTGGACGATCTCGAGACGCTTGAAACGCAGGGGGCGCTGCTGAAGCTGCTGCGGGAGGAGATGGCATGAAGACACTCTCGGCCCTTGCCGCGACGCTGTTTGCGCTGGTCCTCTGGCAGGCGATCGTCACCCTGACCGGCCTGCCGAAATTCATCCTGCCTGGACCGGCGGTGGTGGCCGAGACCTGGTGGCAGAACCGCTGGCTGATCGCCGAGCACACCTGGATCACCGCCATCGAGGTGCTGATCGGCCTAGCCTTTGGAACGGTGCTGGGTGTCATAACGGCGCTGCAGCTGGCCAATTCCCGCGCCGCGCGGGTGCTGGTGCAGCCGATGCTTGTGTTCACCCAGGCACTGCCGGTCTTTGCGCTGGCGCCATTGCTGACCCTGTGGCTGGGCTATGGGCTGTGGTCCAAGGTCGCGATGGCCGTGCTGATCATCTATTTCCCCATCACCGCGTCGTTTTTCGACGGGCTGATGCGCACGCCGCCCGGTTATCTGGACCTGGCCCGCACCATGCAGGCCAGCTCACGCAGCGTGTTGTGGCATATCCGCATCCCGGCAGCGCTGCCCTCGCTGGCCTCGGGGATGCGGCTGGCGGCGGTTTATGCCCCGATCGGGGCCGTGATCGGCGAATGGGTCGGCTCGTCTCAGGGGTTGGGATACCTGATGCTGCTGGCCAATGGCCGCGCCAAGACCGACCTGATGTTTGCCGCGATGCTGACGCTGGGGGTGTTCTCGATCCTGCTGCATCTGGTTGTGCGCCGCGCCACGGCCCGCATGGCCGGTGAGGCGCGTTAACCATTCGGAAACCGATTCTGCGGCAATCATGGGCGTATGACCAAGGACGCCTTTGCCGAAGCCCCATCGCTGTTCGAAAGTGACGAAGCGCCGGTCACGCCGCTGCCTACGGGTCGGCTGCCCTCGTATATCAAGGACCACCGCAAGCGCCTGCGCGAACGGTTCATGTCGGGTGGCGCGGGGGCGATGCCGGATTACGAGCTGCTGGAACTGGTCCTGTTCCGCTCGATCCCCCGGCAGGACGTGAAGCCGCTGGCGCGGCGGCTGCTGGATACGTTCGGCGATTTCAACCGGGTGCTGACCGCCCCGGTCGAGCGTCTGCGCCAGATCAAGGGCGTGGGCGATACCGTCATCACCGACCTCAAGATCCTCGAGGCCTGCGCCCATCGCATGGCCCGCGCCCGGGTGATGCAGCGGCATGTGATCTCCAGCTGGGACGCGTTGCTGGATTATTGCCACACCACCATGGCCCATCGCGAGATCGAGCAGTTCCGCGTGTTCTACTTGGACCGCAAGAACGTGCTGATCGCGGATGAGGAGCAGGCCAAGGGCACCGTCGATCACGTACCCGTCTACCCGCGCGAGGTCGCCAAACGCGCGCTGGAGCTGAACGCCTCGGCGCTGATCTTGGTGCACAACCACCCGTCGGGCGACCCGACGCCGTCGCAGTCGGATATCGACATGACCAACCGCATCAACGATGCCTGCGCCGCACTTGGGCTGACCTTGCACGACCACCTGATCATCGGGAAATCGACCGAACTGAGCTTCCGCTCAGAAGGTTATCTCTAACCGCTAGCGCACCCAGACTTCGACACGACGGTTGGCCTTGCGGCCCCAGTCGGTGTCGTCGCAGGCTAGGGGCATCGCCTCTCCGAACCCCTCGACCGAGATGTCGACGGAGTCGGGCACCGATGTCTGCACCGCTGCCAGAACCGCGTTGCGCACGGTCTGCGCCCGGCGCAGGGCGATCCGGGCATTGGACTCGGCCGGTCCGTCGCCGTCGCTGAAGCCGACGAAGACCAGCTTGCGCCCGTCATATTGGCCGGCCTCCAGCGCCTGCGCCAATTGCTGGATGTTCGACCGTGACTGTGCGTCCGGCCGCGACGATCCCGGCTCGAACCGGAACGATAGCGACAGGCGCGAGAGGGGGCGCAGGGTTTCGACCATGCGTTGCAGCTCCTGCAGCCCCACTTCGGACCCGCCCGAAGTGATGGCATTGGCCAGCCGGTCCCCCTGCAGCCCGATCTGAACGGCCTCGTGCGATTGGTCGGTGAACCCGGCTTTGCGGATCACCATCTGCGCCTCGGGACCCAGGGCATAGGCCAGAAACTGTCGGGCGATCTTGGGCAGGCGCCGCTGTGGCAGATACAGGAACATCGGCAGGGTCAGGGGGTAGTCCTCGGTCTTGATGGCCGGGCGGGTGGCCCGCATCGCGTGACCGCAGCCTCCCGCCAGCGGCAGGGCGCGCAACCCGCGGACCTGGGCCAAGGTGGCGATTCCGATGGCAAAGGGATCGCGCGCGATGGCCGCGACCAGATCGCTGCCCCGTGCATGGCGGATCGCGGTGTCGGCGGGTTGTGCCTGGGCGGGTTGTAACAGCTGGTCCTGCACGGCCTGCGCCAGGCCTGATCCCGCATCGGGCAGATGCAGGGAAATCGGCGCGTCCGGGCCGCCGAGTTCGGCCCAGTTGGTCACCGCGCCGCTGAACACGCGCGCCAAGTCCGCCGGCGAGATCTGCGTCAACGGATTGTCCTGTGCCACCACCGGCACCAGCGCGTCCAGCGCCACCACCCGCGAGCGGCGCGGCCGGGTCAGGTCGCCAAGACCGGCATCACGGGCCGCAGCGATCTCGGGCGCGCGGATCTCGCGCAGCGCCAAGGCGATATCGGTTTCATCGGCGATCAGATCGGCAAACGCCTGGCCGGTAGGGGTGGCGTGCAGGGTAAATCGGGCCATGGGCGCATCGCGTCCGGCCCGATGCAGGGCCAGTTGAAACCGGTCGGCGCCCAGGTCGGTGCGTATCAGCATCAGCCCTTCTCGTTCGGCAAAGCCTTCGATCAGCGCAGGAAACAGAGTTTCGGCCATCACCGGGGCGCCCGACAGGTGCAGTTCGGTGACGAAATCGGTCAGGTTGGGGCAGGCCGGGCCATCGCAGGTCACCCCCGAGCCGTCCACCGTCAGCTCTCCGAACCGGGTCCCGACGCGGTAGAACTCGCCGTCATATCCCAGAAGGGTGCCCGTGATCTCGACCTGACCGTCATGCGAGGTCAGTGTGATGTCTTGTGCCAGGGCGCCCGATACACCCGTGAACAGCGACACCGCCGTCACCGCCGCGCGAAGAAATGTCATTAATCCCGTTGACCCGCCTGCCGATTAGTTTGCGGCGATTTTCAGGTCTTGGAACAGATTATTCAACACCAGAAAATCCTGCCCGCTGTCGCAGGCGGGTAGAACAAGCGACAATTCGCGAGACCGCAGTTCCTGGTCGCTCAGCAGCTCGAGCGATTGCATGCTCAGCTCCTGCCCGCAGTTCGCGGGGGTGATTTCGGCCTCGACGGTCAGAGCGACTGATCCGTCGGTTCCGTTGCCGTTCTTGGGAATCGAGTAGATTTCGACCTTGCGGCCGCCGCCGGTGCCATAGTGGTCCACCCGGCCTGTGCCTTGCGCTTCCGCGTTCGACCAGACATGCCCGGCTTCGCCATACGACGCACCGAATTCCAGCGCATGCAGCTGCAGCTCGGTGTTGCCCGACCATTGAAGGGCCACACGGTCGAACCCGGCGATCTCGGGCACATGGGTGGTGGCCACCGTGCCCAGCTTGTCATCGAACGAGATCAGGAAAATCGCGTACTCGGCCAGAACGGGGATGGTCAGATCCAGCCGCCCGTCCTGATCGGTCTGTCCGGTGAAGACCATGCCGCTGTGCAGCAGTTCGACTGTCTGGTTCGGATGGCATGGCGCCGTCACGACGACATGGGCGGAAGCCAGTGGCACGGTCGTCGCCCGGGCACGCAGCCCGCAATCGGCCGCGGCGGTCGCGTCGGCGGGGGCAGGGCGCGCGGTGTCCGGGGTTGGGGTGTCGCCGGTGGCCGGAGAGGCGGAGGTCAGGACGATGTCCTCGAGCCCGGCGATCATCGTACTTTCGGTAACAGCAGTCTGGCCCGCAGAGGGGGATGCGGCCGACTGCGCCGCCGGGCCGTACTGCATCAGATACCCGATGGCCAGCGCGCACGCGACCGTGCCGCCGGTGGTCACATAGTTTCGAATCACGAACAAGACACCCTCCCCAGTTGAAGGAGCGAAGGAGACTGTCGTTAAAGATCGCGGCCAATCTGTGGCCGCGACGCGGAGTCATTGTGTCGGAAATTGGGCCGGGTCAGACCAGCCGGCCATGGCAATGCTTGAATTTTTTGCCCGATCCGCAGGGACATTGATCGTTGCGCGAGGGATTGCCCCAGGTTGACGGGTCGTCCTCGACGAAGCCGGGGCGCGCATCGCCCGAGGCCTTGGCTTCGGCCACCGCTTCGGCCCGTTCGGCGGCTTTCTGGATCTGGGCCTGCTGCGCCTGCATCTGGGCCAGCATCTCGCGCTGCTCTTCCTCGCTCAGCGGGCGCACACGTGCCAGATGTTGGGTCACCGTCTCGCGCATGCCGTCCAGCATGTTCTCGAACAGCTGGAACGCCTCGGTCTTGTATTCGTTCAGCGGGTCGCGCTGGGCATAGCTGCGGAACCCGATGACCGAGCGCAGATGCTCCAGCGTCAGCAGGTGCTCGCGCCATTTGCTGTCGATGGTCTGCAGCAGCACCTGCTTTTCGATGTTGCGCATGTTCTCGGGGCCGAAGGCGACGGCCTTCTGGGCCATCATCTCGTCGGCGGCCTTGATCAGGCGCTCACGGATGGCTTCATCGTCCACGCCTTCTTCGGCGGCCCAGTCCTGAACCGGGGCATCCATGTTCAGCTTGTCCTTGACCGCCGCGTGCAGCCCCTCGGTATCCCATTGGTCGGCATAGCTCTTGGGCGGCATATACTGGTCGATCAGGTCGTCGATCACCTGCTCGCGCATGTCTGACACGATGTCGGATAGATCGTCGGAGGACATGATCTCGCGGCGCTGGCTGAAGATCACCTTGCGCTGATCGTTCATAACGTCGTCGAACTTGAGGACGTTCTTGCGCATGTCGAAGTTGCGGGCTTCGACCTTGGCCTGCGCGCGCTCCAGCGATTTGTTCACCCAAGGGTGCACGATCGCCTCGCCTTCTTTCATGCCCAGTGTGGTCAGAACCTTGTCCAGCCGTTCCGAGCCGAAGATGCGCATCAGGTCGTCTTCCAGGCTGAGGAAGAACACGGTGCGGCCCGGGTCGCCCTGACGGCCCGAGCGGCCGCGCAGCTGATTGTCGATGCGGCGGCTTTCATGGCGTTCCGAGGCCAGAACGAACAAACCTCCGGCCTCCAGCACCTTCTGCTTTTCCTCGGCGTGGCGAGATTCTTCCCGGGCACGCAGTTCCGCCGGGTCGGCGTCGGGGTTCTCGGCCAGCGCCTGCATCACGCTCATTTCCACATTGCCGCCCAGCTGGATGTCGGTGCCGCGGCCGGCCATGTTGGTGGCGATGGTCACCGCGCCCAGACGTCCGGCCTCGGCCACGATCTGGGCCTCCTGCTCGTGCTGGCGGGCGTTCAGGACGTTGTGCTTGATGCCTTCCTTGGTCAGCATCTGGCTGAGCATCTCGGACTTCTCGATCGAGGTCGTGCCAACCAGAACCGGCTGGCCCTTGGCGTTGGCTTTCTTGATCTCTTCGATCATGGCCGCGTATTTCTCGGCCGCGGTGCGATAGACCTGATCATCCTCGTCCACGCGAGCGATCGGCTTGTTGGTCGGAATCTCGACAACGCCCAGGCCATAGATCTCGGCGAATTCCTCGGCCTCGGTCAGGGCGGTGCCGGTCATGCCGGCCAGCTTGTCGTACAGGCGGAAATAGTTCTGGAAGGTCACGCTGGCCAGGGTCACGTTCTCGGGCTGGATCGGCACCCCTTCCTTGGCCTCAATCGCCTGGTGCAGACCTTCGGACAGGCGGCGGCCCGGCATCATGCGCCCGGTGAATTCGTCGATCAGAACCACGTTGCCGTCGCGGACGATGTAGTCTTTGTCGCGCTGGAACAGCTTGTGCGCGCGCAGGCCCTGGTTGACGTGGTGCACCACCGTGGTGCTTTCGGGGTCGTACAGCGACTGGCCCTCGGGCAGCAGGCCGCGGGCCTGCAGCTGTTCTTCCAGGAACTCGTTGCCTTCATCTGTGAACGTCACGCTGCGGGATTTTTCGTCGATCGTATAATGATCTTCCTGCAGCTCGGGGATCAGCGCGTCGATGGCGGTGTACAGATCTGACCGGTCCTGCGACGGCCCCGAGATGATCAGCGGCGTGCGCGCCTCGTCGATCAGGATCGAGTCGACCTCGTCCACGATCGCGAAATTGTGGTACTTCTGGTAGACGTCCGCCAGGTCCGACTTCATGTTGTCGCGCAGATAGTCGAAGCCCAGCTCGTTGTTGGTGGCATAGGTGATGTCGCAGGCATAGGCGGCCTTTTTCTCGGCATCGGGCTGACCTGACCAGATCACACCGGTCGTCATGCCGAGGGCGCCGAACACCTTGCCCATCCATTCGGCGTCGCGCTTGGCCAGGTATTCGTTGACCGTGACCACATGCACGCCCTTGCCGGTCAGTGCGTTCAGATAGGCGGGGAAGGTGGCGACCAAAGTCTTGCCTTCGCCCGTTTTCATCTCGGCGATGTTGCCCTGATGCAGGAAGATACCGCCCAGAAGCTGCACGTCGAAGGCCCGCAGACCCAGAGCCCGTTTTGCGCCCTCGCGGACGTTGGCGAAGGCTTCGGGCAGCAGGTCGTCCAGACTCTCTCCCTCCTTGGCGCGTTTGCGCAACTCGTCGGTCTTGGCCTTCAGATCGTCATCCGAGAGCTTCTCGAACTCCGGCTCCAGCGCGTTGATCTTTTCGACCAGCGGGCGGGTTGCCTTGATCTTGCGGTCGTTCGGTGTTCCGAACACCTTTTTGGCAAGCGTACCGAGTCCCAGCATGTTCACTCCAGCGGATCTTTTCTTGTCTTGGTTGCGACAGGCTTGCCCACCTTGCGCGCAACCCATAGATAGCTGGGAGGAAAGATGGTCCTGTCAAAGGCTTCAAGCGATGTAAGCGGCAGGTTCCAGAGTGTCAACGCCACGCCCTGTCGCGGCCAGAATATAGGATGAATTCATGCCCAAAGGTCTCACTTTTCTGCCATCGCTGGCGCTTGCGGCCATGATGGCCCTGCCGGTTGCCGCCGAAACCGAACCTTCGGCCGACACGGTTGTGGCGCGCGTCAACGGCGACGAGATCACTTTGGGCCATGTCATCGCCACCGCGGCCAGCCTGCCGCCGCAATATCAGCAGCTGGATGACGAGGTGCTGTACCAGTTCATCGTCGAGCAGCTGATACAGCAGCAGCTGCTGAGCCAAGAGCAGGAAGACCTGACCCGCCTGAACGCGCTGATGCTGGAAAACGAGGCGCGCTCGCTGAAGGCCGTGCAGACGGTGAACCAGATCACCGATGCCCAGGTGACCGACGACGCGATCCAGGCCGCCTATGACGCGCAGTTCGCCGAGTTCCAGGGCGAGGACGAGTTCAACGCCAGCCACATCCTTGTCGCGACCGAGGACGAGGCCAAAGAGATCAAAGCGCAACTGGATGACGGCGCCGATTTTGCCGAGCTGGCCAAGGAGAAATCCACCGGTCCGTCCGGTCCCAATGGCGGCGCGCTGGGCTGGTTCGGCAAGGGCCAGATGGTGCCCGAGTTCGAACAGGCCGTGATCGGGCTGGAAAAAGGTCAGGTTTCGGACCCGGTGCAGACCCAGTTCGGATGGCATGTCGTGATCCTGAACGACAAACGCAAATCCGAAGCGCCCGAGCTGGCCGAGGTGCGCGATGAGCTGGCCCAGTCCGTTCGTCAGGAGGCCATTCAGGCCAGGATCTACGAGCTGACCCAGGCGGGCAGCGTCGAGCGCCCCGATGTCGAGGGCCTGACCCCGGATGTGGTCCGCAAGCTGGACCTGGTTCAGGAGTAAACCCCAGTGGCCAAGATCACCAAGGTGTCTCCGCTGGCCCCCGCGGCCTTTCCTGATCTGCCGATTATCGACGGTGTGCGATTCGCCACGGTCGCCGCCGGGGTGCGGTATCAGGGCCGCACCGACGTGATGCTGGCGGTGCTCGATCCGGGCACCGCGGTGGCGGGGGTATTCACCCGCTCGGCCACCCGTGCGGCGCCGGTGCTGGATTGCCAGGACAAGATCGGCGGGCCCAGCGACGGGGCGGCGGCGATCCTGGTGAACTCGGGCAACGCTAACGCCTTTACCGGGCAGTACGGGCAGGCGTCGGTCGAGCAGATCACCGAAGCCGTGGCGCAGGCGACCGGTGTGGCGCAGAGCCGCGTGTTCACCTCGTCCACAGGGGTGATCGGCGAGCCGCTGCCGCATGACCGGATCGTGGCCCGGCTGGACGAACTGACCGCCGGCCTGCGCGCTGACGCGTTGGAAGAGGCGGCGCGGGCGATCATGACCACCGACACCTTCCCCAAAGGCGCCAGCGCGCAGGTGGAGATTGACGGCAAAACAGTCTCTATTGCGGGGATTGCCAAAGGGTCGGGCATGATCGCGCCCGACATGGCGACGATGCTGGTCTATATCTTCACCGATGCGAAGATCGAGCAACCGGCGCTGCAACGGTTGCTGGCCGAGCAGACCGACCGGACCTTCAACTGCATCACCGTGGACAGCGACACCTCGACCTCGGACAGCCTGCTGCTGTGCGCGACGGGCGCGTCAGGGGTGGAGGCCACCGGCAATGCCGATTTCGCGCGGGCGCTGGAATCGGTGATGCTGGATCTGGCGCATCAGGTGGTGAAGGACGGCGAAGGCGCCACCAAATTCGTCGAGATCCGCGTGACCGGCGCCGCCTCGGACGCCGATGCCAAGGTCCACGGTATGGCCATCGCCAATTCACCGCTCGTCAAGACCGCCATCGCGGGCGAGGATCCGAACTGGGGCCGTGTCGTCATGGCGATCGGCAAATCCGGCGCGGCGGCCGATCGCGACACGCTCAGCATTTCCTTCGGCGATATCCTCGTGGCCGAAAACGGCTGGGTCAGCCCAACCTATCGCGAGGAACACGCCGCCGCTTATATGAAAGGCCAGGAACTGGTGATCGCGGTCGATCTGGGGCTGGGCGCGGGCAAGGCCACTGTCTGGACCTGCGACCTGACGCACGGGTACATCGAGATCAACGCGGACTACCGGTCGTGACATCAGAGCAATTCCAGCAGAAGTGGAGCCCGGTTTTGCGTCCGGGACTGCGACAATGAAAACGGTTCTCGTCTCTGCCGTCGCCTTGATCGACGTGGATGGGCGGGTGCTGCTGGCGCAGCGCCCGGAGGGTAAGTCCATGGCCGGGCTGTGGGAATTTCCCGGCGGCAAGATCGAGCCGGGTGAAACCCCCGAGGCCGCCCTGATCCGCGAATTGCACGAGGAACTGGGCATCGACACCTGGGCCTCGTGCCTGGCGCCGCTGACCTTTGCCAGCCACAGCTATGACGATTTCCACCTGCTGATGCCACTGTTTGCCTGCCGGAAATGGCAGGGCATTCCGCAGTCAAAAGAAGGGCAGGCGCTGAAATGGGTGCGCGCGAACGACCTGCGCAACTATCCGATGCCGGCGGCAGATGTTCCACTGATCCCGATCCTGCGGGATTGGCTGTAACAATTCGTAAGATTCCGGAAAACATCACGAAAAAGTTGACGCTGATCGTCCTCCTTGTCCTTAATCGGGGCAGCGGCGCGCGGGTCTGACCCGGCGACGTCGTTCCGGCCCAAACCGGGGTCGGATGGGGAGGAGAGATAGAATTGGCTCAGACGCAGTCGGGCGCCGAGGGGATGCACTCCCTTCCGGCGCTGCTACACCGCAATGCGACTCAGTTCGGGGATGCCCCGGCCTACCGCGAAAAGGAATTCGGGATCTGGCAGTGCTGGACCTGGGCGGAAACAGCCGCCGAGATTCGTGCGCTGGCTCTGGGTTTCCTGGAGCTTGGCGTTGAAAAGGGCGACCATATCGCCGTGATCGGGCGCAACCGCCCGGCGCATTACTGGTCGATGATTGCGGCCCAGATGGTGGGTGCGGTGCCGGTGCCGCTGTATCAGGACTCGGTCGCCGAAGAGATGGCCTATGTGCTGGAGCACTGCGGCGCGAAATACGTGGTCTGCGGCGACCAAGAGCAGGTCGACAAGGTCATCGAGATCCAGCAGGATCTGCACCAGGTCAAGCATATCCTCTATACCGACAAGCGCGGCATGCGGAAATACGACCACAGCCAGATGAACGCGCTGAGCGACATCATGGCCGAAGGGCGCGCCGGGCATCACCGGTTCGATGCCGAGCTGGACCGCCGCATCGCCGAGATCACCTATGACGACACCTGTGTGATGCTCTATACCTCGGGCACCACGGGCAAGCCCAAGGGCGTGGTTCTGTCGAACCGCAACGTGATCGAAAGCGCAAAGAACTCGGCCGAATTCGACCACCTGACCCAGAACGAGGATATCCTGTCCTATCTGCCGATGGCTTGGGTGGGAGACTTCATCTTCTCGATCGGTCAGGCCTATTGGTGCGGCTTCTGCGTGAACTGCCCTGAAAGCGCCGACACGATGATGACCGACCTGCGCGAGATCGGGCCGACCTATTTCTTCGCGCCGCCGCGGGTGTTCGAGACCCAGTTGACCAACGTGATGATCCGGATGGAGGATGCCAGCCCGATGAAGCAGCGGATGTTCCGCTATTTCATGGATCACGCCAAGAAGGTCGGTGGACGCATCCTGGACGGCAAGCCGGTCAGTTTCATGGACCGTTTGAAATACGCGATCGGCAACGTGCTGGTCTATGGGCCGCTCAAGGATACGCTGGGCTACAGCCGCATTCGCGTCGGCTATACGGCGGGTGAGGCGATCGGCCCCGAGATCTTCGAGTTCTACCGCTCGCTCGGGATCAACCTCAAACAGCTTTATGGCCAGACCGAGGCGACGGTGTTCATCACCGTCCAGCCCGACGGCGAGGTTCGGGCCGACACGGTGGGCGTCCCGGCCCCCGATGTCGAGCTTAAGATCGCCGAGAATGGCGAGATCTTCTATCGCTCGCCCGGCGTGTTCGTCGAATATTTCAAGAACCCCGAGTCCACCGCCTCGACCAAGGACCCCGAAGGTTGGGTGGCCACGGGCGACGCGGGCTTCATCGAGGAAAGCAGCGGCCACCTGCGGATCATCGACCGCGCCAAGGACGTGGGCAAGATGGCCGATGGCTCGATGTTCGCGCCGAAATATGTCGAGAACAAGCTGAAGTTCTATCCCGACATCCTCGAAGCGGTGCTGTTCGGCAATGGTCGCGACCGTTGCGTGGCGTTCATCAACATAGACCTGACGGCGGTGGGCAATTGGGCCGAGCGCAACAACATCGCCTATGCCTCGTACCAGGAACTGGCGGGCCATACGCGGGTGCTGGAGACGATCCGCAGCCACGTGGAAGAGGTCAACAAGTCGGTTGCCGCCGACGAGATGCTGTCGGGTTGCCAGGTGCACCGGTTCGTGGTGCTGCACAAGGAACTGGACCCCGATGATGGCGAGATCACCCGCACCCGAAAGGTGCGCCGCAAGTTCGTCGAGGACAAATACGCCGACATCATCGCCGCGCTCTATGACGGGTCCGAGACGGTCTCGACCACGACCGAGGTGACCTATGAGGACGGACGCAAGGGATCCATCAGCGCCACGCTGCAGATCGTCGACGTGCCGGTCGCGCCGGTGTCGCATCAGAAGGTGGCCGCGGAATGAGGCCGGTCGTGCGCCGCTCGGCCTGCGGCCATCGCCCCGCTCGCCGTCCCGTTCACCCGCAGTTTGAGGAGTAGACGATGCTGGATGCATCCGACGACGGATATGTCACCGAGGATGGCCGCAAGATTGGCGGCGTGGTGATGGAGATGAAGAACATCACCCTGCGGTTCGGCGGCGTGGTGGCTATCAAGGACATCTCGTTCGACATTCGCCAGGGCGAGATCCGCGCGATCATCGGGCCCAACGGTGCGGGCAAGTCCTCGATGCTGAACGTGATTTCCGGCTTCTACGTCCCGCAGGAGGGCGAGGTCTGGTTCCACGGGGCGAAGCGCCCGCCGATGAAACCCTATGAGGTGGCGCGGCAGGGCATCGCCCGGACCTTTCAGAACATCGCCCTGTTCGAAGGCATGAGCGTTCTGGACAACGTGATGACAGGCCGCCTGAATTTCATGAAGACCAACATCGTGCAGCAGGCGATCTGGCGCGGTAAGGCCGAGGCGGAAGAGGTGGAAAACCGCGAGGCGGTGGAGAAGATCATCGATTTTCTGGAAATCCAGCACATCCGCAAGACACCGGTTGCGCGCCTGCCCTATGGCCTGAAGAAACGCGTCGAGTTGGCCCGCGCACTGGCCGCCGAACCCAAGCTGCTGCTGCTGGACGAGCCGATGGCGGGCATGAACGTCGAGGAAAAAGAGGACATGAGCCGCTTTATCCTGGATGTGAACGACGAATTCGGCACGACCATTGCCCTGATCGAGCATGACATGGGCGTGGTGATGGACTTGAGCGACCGCGTGGTCGTGATGGATTACGGCAAGAAGATCGGGGACGGCACGCCGGACGAGGTGCGCAACAACCAGGAAGTCATCGACGCCTATCTGGGGGTCAGCCATGACTGAGCACCGTACAGAATTGAGGGGAGGCGCAGATGCCTGATCAGTTGATTTTCGCGATGGAGGTCTTTCTGAACGGCCTCATGGCCGGGGTGCTGTATGCGCTGGTCGCGCTGGGCTTTGTGCTGATCTACAAGGCGTCTGGGATCTTCAATTATGCCCAGGGGGTTATGGCCCTGTTTGCGGCGATGACGCTGGTGGGGATCATGAACGGGCAGGTGCCCTTTGCCCATCTGATCAACGCCATTTTCGGCACGCATGTCTATACGTTCGGCTGGACCGTTCCGGCGTTTCTGGCGATCATTCTGACGATGGCGGTAATGGTGTTGCTGGCCTGGGCGGTGCAGCGCTTTGTCATGCGCCACCTGGTCGGGCAGGAGCCGATCATCCTGTTCATGGCCACGATCGGCCTTGCCTATTTCCTGGAAGGCGTGGCCGACCTGATGTGGGGGTCCGAGATCAAGACACTGGACGTGGGTCTGCCGCAGGGCATCAACCTGTGGATCGACGAGACCACCTACAACATCTTCGGCTACGGCTTCTTCATCGACAATCTGGACATTGTGGCGACAGTTATCGCGGCGCTTCTGGTGGCGGCACTGGTTGCGTTCAGCCAGTACACCAAGCAGGGCCGCGCCATGCGGGCTGTGGCCGACGACCACCAAGCCGCACTGTCGGTCGGTATCTCGCTGAACTTCATCTGGATCATGGTCTGGTCGGTGGCCGGGTTCGTGGCGCTGGTCGCGGGCATCATGTGGGGCACCAAGTCGGGCGTGCAGTTCTCGCTGTCGCTGATCGCGCTCAAGGCATTGCCGGTTCTGATGCTGGGTGGGTTCACTTCGATCCCCGGCGCCATCGTCGGCGGGCTGATCATCGGTGTGGGCGAGAAGCTGTTCGAGTTCGCCGTGGGCCCGCTGGTGGGTGGCGCGACCGAGAACTGGTTCGCCTACGTGCTGGCGTTGATCTTCCTGGTGTTCCGGCCGCAGGGCCTGTTCGGCGAGAAGATCATCGAGAGGGTGTAGGCCATGACCAAGCTGATCGCCATCATCAACGTGATCGCGTGGGCGGGGTTCTGGGCCTTTGGGTACATCGCCCTAACCTCGGACGATCTGACCGCCAATCAGCTGACCGTGGCCGCGCTTTTGGCCTTTGCCGGGCTGGTCATGGGCGTTCTGGCTTACATGAAACTGGTGCGCGCCTCGGAGGCGAGCGGATATGCCAAACGGTCCAACCAACTGGACGTCGAAGCCCGCAACCGGGCGCAGGAACAATGGGGAAAGTAAGACATGTTCTATCGTGAGGCAGGAGACTTCAAGACCTCCTACAGGGACGACAACCAGACTTTCCCGATCAAGTTCGACCGGTATCGGTATTATGTGGTGCTGGCGGTGGCGTTCGGGATAATTCCGTTCATCATCAACGACTATTGGGCCAACGCGCTGCTGCTGCCCTTCCTGATCTATGCGATCGCGGCGATTGGGCTGAACATTCTTGTGGGCTATTGCGGGCAGGTTTCCTTGGGCACCGGGGGGTTCATGGCCGTGGGCGCCTATGCCTGCTACAAGCTGATGACCGCCTTTCCCGACGTGTCGATGTTCATCCACGTGATCCTGGCCGGCGGCATCACCGCAATCGTGGGCGTGCTGTTCGGCCTGCCCAGCCTGCGGATCAAGGGGTTCTATCTGGCGGTGGCGACGCTGGCAGCGCAGTTCTTCTTGGTGTGGCTGTTCAACCGGGTGCCGTGGTTCTACAACTATTCGGCCTCGGGGCAGATCAACGCGCCGGAACGTGACGTGCTCGGCATCATCATCACCGGCCCGAACGCGCCGGCCTGGGCGACCTATCTGTTCTGCCTGATCTTCCTGACCGCCTGCGCGATCATCGCCCGCAACCTGACCCGCGGAACCACCGGGCGCACCTGGATGGCGATCCGCGACATGGACATCGCCGCCGAAATCATCGGTGTGAACCCGCTGCGCGCCAAGCTCAGCGCCTTTGCCGTCAGTTCGTTCTTCGTGGGCGTGTCGGGCGCGCTGTTCTTCGCCATCTACCTGGGCGCGGTCGAGGTGGGCGAGGCCTTCGGCATCCAGAAATCTTTCCTGGTGCTGTTCATGGTCATCATCGGCGGGCTGGGCTCGATCTTCGGATCCTTCGCCGGCGCGGCCTTTCTGGTGCTGCTGCCGGTGGTGCTCAAGGTCGTGGGCGCGGACATGCTGGGCTGGCCCACCGACATCGTCGCGCATCTGCAGCTGGTGATCGTGGGCGGGCTGATCATCCTGTTCCTGATCCTCGAACCGCACGGTCTGGCGCAGCTGTGGCGCGTCGCCAAGGAGAAACTGAGACTCTGGCCTTTCCCGCACTAGGGACCGGCCCAATCAAGAAAGGGGCGCAAAGCCCGAACCAACATCGGACAAACCAAGGGAGGAGACACCCGATGAACAAGAAACTGGCAACCATGGCGCTGGGTGCGCTGATGGCCGCAGGTCCGGCAATGGCCGACCTCGTGTTCCCGTCGCTCAGCTACCGCACCGGGCCTTACGCCGCGGGCGGCATCCCCTTCGCGGATGGCTACGCGGATTATTTCACTCTGCTCAACGAGCGGGACGGCGGCATCGGTGGTGTTCCGGCCAAGGTCATCGAGTGCGAAACCGGCTACAACACCGAGAAGGGTGTCGAATGCTATGAATCGACCAAAGGCGAAGGTGCGCTGGTGTATCAGCCGTTGTCGACCGGCATCACCTATCAGCTGATCCCCAAAACCACCGCTGACGACATTCCGATGCACACTATGGGCTATGGCCGCACCTCGGCCAAGAACGGCAAGGTGTTCAGCCACACGTTCAACTATCCGGCCAACTACTGGGACGGCGCCTCGGGTGCGATCAACTATCTGCTGGACGAGAACGGCGGTGATCTGAACGGCAAGAAGATCGCGCTGGTCTATCACAACTCGGCCTATGGCAAGGAGCCGATCCGCACGCTGGAAGAGCTGTCCAAGAAGCACGGCTTCGAGCTGGTGGCCCTGCCGGTCGATCACCCGGGCCAGGAGCAGAAATCGCAGTGGTTGCAGATCCGCCGCGACCGTCCCGACTATGTCCTGATGTGGGGCTGGGGCGTGATGAACCAGGTCGCCATCCAAGAGGCCGCGAACATCCGGTTCCCGATGGAGAACTTCATCGGCATCTGGTGGTCGGGCGCTGAACATGACGTGATGCCCGCCGGTGCGGCCGCCGATGGCTACAAGGCGCTGACTTTCCACAACGTCGGCTCGGACTTTCCGCTGTATGACGATCTGAGGAAATACGTCGTCGATGCAGGCAAGGCCGCCGGTGCCGGCGATCAGGTCGGTACGGTCCTGTACAACCGCGGACTCTATGCCGCGATGCTGGCCGCCGAAGCCGCCAAGAAAGCGCAGGAAATCTCGGGCAAGGCCGACATCACCGGTGCCGACATGCGGGCCGGTATGGAAGCGCTTGAGATGACCGAAGAAAAGATGGCCGAACTGGGACTGCCGAATTTCGGCCCGACCTTCACCGTGAGCTGTGAAAACCACGGCGGCAACGGAATGGTGGGTGTGACCCAGTGGGATGCGGACACCAAGACTTGGTCGCTGATCTCGGACTTCAAGCCGACCGATGGCGACGTGATCGGTGCGCTGATCGAGGAAGACTCGGCCGCTTATGCCGCCGAGAACAACATCGAATCGCGCTGCAACTGAGCGGCACGAACACCGGGGCGGCGGCTGACCGCCGCCCCGAACCGGACAAGCCCCGAACGGGGCAGGCATGAGGACACGCGCTGATGCTGGATGCGGCACAAACCACTGACGTGCAGGCGGAAACCCTGCTTGAGGTCAACAATATCGAGGTGATCTACAACCACGTGATCCTCGTGCTGAAGGGCGTCAGCCTGACCGTGCCCAAGGGCGGGATCACCGCGCTTCTAGGCGGCAACGGGGCCGGCAAGACGACGACGCTCAAGGCGGTGTCGAACCTGCTGAAATCCGAACGTGGTGAGGTGACCAAAGGCTCGATCAAGTATCGCGGCCAGAACGTGCACGAGCGCGACCCGGCCGATCTGGTGCAGAAGGGCGTCATCCAGGTGATGGAAGGCCGCCACTGTTTCGAACACCTGACTGTCGAGGAAAACCTGCTGACCGGGGCCTATACCCGCAAGGACGGCAAGGCCGCCATCCAGCAGGACCTCGAGATGGTCTACAACTATTTCCCCCGCCTGAAAGAGCGGCGCCGCAGCCAGGCGGGCTATACCTCGGGCGGGGAACAACAGATGGTGGCCATGGGCCGCGCGCTGATGAGCCGCCCCGAGACGATCCTGCTAGACGAGCCCTCGATGGGCCTTGCGCCGCAGCTGGTCGAGGAGATCTTCACCATCGTGAAGGACCTGAACGAACAGGAAGGCGTGTCCTTCCTGCTGGCCGAGCAGAACACCAACGTGGCGCTGCGCTTTGCCCATTACGGATACATCCTTGAATCGGGGCGCGTGGTGATGGACGGCCCTGCCGCCGAACTGCGCGAGAACCCGGACGTCAAGGAATTCTACCTCGGCATGTCCGACGAAGGCCGCAAGAGCTTCCGCGACGTGCGGTCCTATCGTCGCCGCAAAAGGTGGCTGTGAGCGGATGGAGGATCTGGCGATGACATTCTACGATGCTCTGGAAACCCGTTCGGCCGACCAGCGCGCCGCCGAGCAATCGGCCGGTCTGCGCGAACAGCTGGCGCGGGCGAAATCCGCGCCCGGTTTCGCGGCCCATTTCGCCGATGTCGATCTGGATGCGATCCAGACCATCGCCGATCTGCCCAGGCTGCCGGTTCTGCGCAAGTCCGACCTGACCAAGGCGCAGGGTCAGCACCCGCCCTTTGGTGGCTTTACCGTCAAGCCTGCGCATGGCTT
The DNA here is from genome assembly GCF_059613165.1 of Ruegeria sp. BHSB172. Lineage (NCBI taxonomy): Bacteria > Pseudomonadati > Pseudomonadota > Alphaproteobacteria > Rhodobacterales > Roseobacteraceae > Ruegeria > Ruegeria sp. BHSB172. Next base: position 42,093 of record NZ_JBXWRZ010000014.1, on the reverse strand, counting down.
TGCCCATGTGTTCCAGTCGCCGGGACCGATCTATGAACCCGGCGGAGTCGATCACGACTGGTGGCGCATGGGCCGGTTCCTGCATACGGCGGGCGTGGGCCAGGGCGATATCGTGCAGAACTGTTTTGGCTATCACCTGACACCCGCGGGCATGATCTTTGAAAACGGCGCCCGTGCCGTGGGCGCAGCCGTGCTGCCCGCCGGCACCGGCCAGACCGAACTTCAGGTGACCGCCGCGCGCGACGTGGGCTGCACCGCCTATGCCGGCACGCCCGATTACCTGAAGGTGATCTTGGACAAGGCCGACGAGATGGGCGTTTCGCTGAACTTCTCGAAGGCCGTCGTGGGCGGCGGGGCTCTGTTCCCCAGCCTGCGCCAGGCCTATGCCGATCGGGGCATCTCCTGTCTGCAGTGCTATGCCACGGCCGATCTGGGCAATATCGCCTATGAAAGCGCCGCGATGGAGGGCATGATCATCGACGAGCATGTCATCGTCGAAATCGTGACCCCCGGTACCGGAACACCGGTGGTGGAAGGCGAGGTCGGCGAGGTCGTGGTGACCTCCCTCAACCCCGACTATCCGCTGATCCGCTTTGCCACCGGTGATCTGTCGGCGGTGTTGCCCGGGCAATCGCCCTGTGGTCGCACCAACCTGCGCATCAAGGGCTGGATGGGGCGTGCCGACCAGACCACCAAGATCAAGGGCATGTTCGTGCGACCCGAACAGGTGGCCGCGCTGGTTGCCAAGCATGACGAGATCGTCAAGGCCCGCGTGATCGCCGCCCGGCAGGGCGAGATGGACACGATGACCGTTCAGATCGAAAGCCCCGGCGGCGACGCCGATACCTATGCCAAATCTGTGGTCGAGGTGCTCAAGCTGAAGGGTGCGGTTCAGGTGGTGCCGCCTGGCTCGCTGCCCAAGGACGGGCTGGTGATCGAGGATCAGCGCGTCTACGATTGATCCGGCCCCGGGTTCTGCGGCCAAATACGCCGCAGAATCCTGTGCCTGCCCACTGGCGTTTCCGAGTTTTTTGGTCGATTAAAGGGGAACCGCAACCTTTGTCGACCCGAGGCCATGGCCCAGATCGAATTTTCAGAACATGGATCGCGCAACCGCGGGGCCTTGGGCACGCGGTTCGTCGGGGCCTTGGCCTATCTGGTGGCGGCAACCTGCCTGTTGCCGATGGTCGCCGTGGTGCTGGCGGCCGTCACCGGCGGTACCGACACGATCCGGCATCTGCTGGACACGGTCCTGCCCGGCTATGCCACCACCACGGCTATTCTGGTGGTTCTGGTCTCGGCCGGCACCTTCGCCATCGGGGTCGGGGCCGCGTGGCTGGTCACCATGACCCGTTTTCCCGGGGTACGCCTGTTCGAAGTGGCACTGGTGCTGCCGCTGGCCTTCCCGGCCTATGTGCTGGCCTATGCCTATACCTTCATCCTCGATCACCCCGGCATCGTTCAGACCACGCTGCGCCAGGTGACCGGCTGGGGCCCGCGCGACTATTGGTTCCCCGAGATCCGCTCGACCGAGGGTGCGGCAGTCATGCTGATCCTGGTGCTGTACCCCTATGTCTATCTGTTGGCCCGCGCGGCCTTTCTGCAACAAAGCGCCACCGCCTTTCTGGCGGCGCGGGCGCTGGGCAGCAGCCCGTGGTCGGCCTTCTGGCGTGTCTCGCTGCCGATGGCGCGACCCGCCATCGCCGGAGGCGTACTGCTGGCGGTGATGGAGACCATCGCCGATTTCGGCACGGTCGCCTATTTCGGGGTTCAGACCTTTGCCACCGGCATCTATACTAGCTGGTTTTCGATGGCCGACCGCGCGGCGGCAGCGCAGCTGGCGCTGTGCCTTCTGGCCTTTGCGCTGGTGATGGCCGTGACCGAGCGCACCCAGCGCGGCAAAGCCAAATACTACCAGCCGGGCAAACGCCATTCGGCCTTGCCGGCGGCGCAATTGTCCGGTTGGCAGGCCGTGGCGGCGTGGGTCCTGTGTGCCATCCCGGTTCTTTTGGGGTTTCTGTTGCCGGTCGTCGTTCTGGTTCAGATGGGGTTGGAGTCCGAGCAGAACCTGCTGTCGGCTCGCTATCTGGGGTTCATTCGCAATTCTCTGACGCTGGCGGGAACGGCGGCGGTGATCACCGTCTGCGCGGCGGTCTGCGTGGGGTTCTATCAACGGCTGCGGCCCGGGCGCGGCTCGGCCATGGCGGCCTATGTGGCGCGGTTGGGCTACGCCGTGCCAGGCGGGGTCATCGCGGTGGGGCTGATCGTGCCCTTTGCTGGATTCGACAATGCGCTGGACGCCTGGATGCGGCAGTCCTTCGGCGTGTCGACCGGGTTGCTGGTCACCGGCTCGATCTGGCTGTTGGTGGCGGCCTACATGGTGCGCTTTTTGGCCGCCGCGCTCAGCGCCTATGAAAGTGGCCAGAGCACGGTGCATGCAAATATGGACGCCGCTGCCCGGTCCTTGGGGCAGACACCATTGGGCACGTTGAGGCGGGTGCATCTGCCGATCCTCACGCCGTCGTTGCTGACGGCGCTGCTGATCGTGTTCGTGGACGTGATGAAGGAACTGCCGGCCACGCTGATCATGCGGCCGTTCAACTTTGATACGCTGGCGGTGCAGGCCTATCGGCTGGCCTCGGACGAACGGTTGGAGGGCGCCGCCGTTCCGTCGCTGGTGATCCTGGCCGTGGGGCTGCTGCCGGTGATCCTGATCTGCCGCCAGGTGGGTCGCAAGCCCTGACTGGCGGTTCAAAAATACCACACCCTGTCGTGACAGACTTGATCTGATCTCCGTTTCCGGCAAGGCTGAAGACATGAACATGCAGCCTCCCAGCCGGAACCCTGCAGGGCCGACCCAGATGCCGGTGGCCTTCAACCGGCAAGAGATGTCATTGATTCTTTCCGTCTATGGACGGATGGTCGCCGCCGGAGAATGGCGCGATTACGGAATATCCAACCTGCGCGACGTGGCGATCTTTTCGGTCTTCCGGCGCACCGCCGAACACCCGATCTACCGCATCGAGAAACACCCGCGTCTTCGGCAGAAACAGGGCATGTTCTCGGTGGTGGGCATGGACGGACGCATCCTGAAACGCGGGCACGACCTGCGCGCCGTCCTGCGGGTGCTTGAGCGCAAGCTGATCCGCTCGGTCGACCCGGATTAGAGCCGCTTGTGCGCCGTGACCGGCCCGTCGCCCTGGGCCTCGATCCGGGCGATGGCCTGATCCATCGGCTCGAATACCACGGCCATGTGGTGGGCATTGGCATGCAGCAGCAGGTTGTCACCGGACACCCAGGCCACATGGCTTTTCCAGAACAGCAGATCGCCACGCTGCGCCGGGGAGCCTTGAGGCAATGCGGTCCCCAGGTCCCGCTCTTGATCGCCGCTGTCGCCGGGGCAGGCCACACCGCAGGCCAGCAGCCCCGCCTGCACCAGGCCCGAACAATCCAGCCCCCACCGGCTGTTGCCACCCCACAGATAGGGCGTGCCCAGAAACAGTTCGGCCACCGCCACCGGGTCGTTCAGCAGTGTTCCGACCGGTTTGATATGCACTGCGGGGATGAACCCAAGCTCGGTCTCGACAAAGCGGTCCTGCTGCGACAGCACCACGATCCGGCTGCCAAAGCTCAGGCTGACCCGGTCGGGGCTTTTGATGTCGGATTCGGAATAGGCATGGGTCGCCGGGGCCCAGATCCAATGCGTGGCCGGGGCATCCGGGCCCAGCTGGTCCGCGCGCAGCCAGCCTTGATACCCATCCTTGTCGGAAACCACCCGGTACCAGCCGCCGGACTGTTCGGTGACGTCAAGGCCGTCGCCATACAGCAGCTGCCGGTCGCGCGAACCCTTGGGGCTGCGCAGCAGGTCCACGACGGGGCGGATGACGCGCGCGCGGTTCACAGGTCCAGCAACCCCGGCAGGGCGGTCAGCAGGGCGCGCGGCCCTTGCCCCAACCCGCCCTTGCTGCGGCCGGGCTCTTTGGCTTTTTGCCAGGAATAGATGTCGAAATGCATGTACCGGCTGTTTTCCACGAACCGCCGCAGGAACAACGCCGCGGTGATCGACCCGGCGAACCCGCCCGCCGGCGCGTTGTCGAGATCGGCGATGCCCGGCTCGATCAACGTTTCGTAGGGCGTGTGGAACGGCATCCGCCAGACCGGGTCAGCCGCCTGAACAGCGGCCTGCGCCAAGGCCTGCGCGGCGGCATCGTCATTGGTGTAGAACGGGGCCAGATCCGCCCCCACCGCCACCCGCGCCGCCCCGGTCAGCGTCGCCATCGAGATCACCAGATCCGGCGCGCCCTCATCCGCCAGCGCCAGCGCATCGGCCAGCACCAGCCGCCCTTCAGCATCGGTGTTGTTGATCTCGACCGTCAGGCCCTTGCGTGAGGTCAGGATGTCGCCCGGCCGGAACGCGTTGCCCGCCACCGCGTTTTCCACCGCCGGGATCAGCACACGCAATTGCAGAGGCAGATCCAGCGCCATGATCATGCGCGCCAGCCCCAGCACGTTCGCCGCGCCGCCCATGTCCTTTTTCATCAAACCCATCGCGGCGGCGGGCTTAAGATCCAGCCCGCCGGTGTCGAAACAGACGCCTTTGCCGACTAGGGTCAGTTTCGGCCCGGATGTGCCCCAGGTCATCTCGATAAGGCGCGGGGCCTGTTCGGCGGCCCGGCCCACGGCGTGGATCATCGGGAAATTCCGTTGCAGCAGCGCGTCGCCTCGGGTCACTTCGCACCGGGCGCCGAACTCCCCGGCCAGCGCCTCGGCCGCGGCCTGCAGCTGATCGGGGCCCATGTCGGCCGCGGGCGTGTTGACCAGATCGCGGATCAGCGCCTCGGCATTGGCCATGATCTCGACCCGCGCGGCGTTCACCCCGTCCGGCGCGACCAGCCTAGCCTTGGCGGCCGATTGCGTGGCATATCGGTCAAAGGCATAGCCGGTCAGCAACCAGCCCAGCGCCTCGACCTCGGCGCGGTCGGCGGGCAGGCCCGAAGCGATGGCATAGGTGCCCTCGGGCAGCGCCTCGGCCGCGGCGGCCAGCGGGAACCGAACCCGCGCGCGCCGGTCGGCGGTGCCATAGCCGGCCAGTGCACGATCGGGCGCCCCTTCAGCACCCGGGATCAGCAACACCTGCCCCAACGCCCCGGTGAACCTGTTCGCCGCCACCCAGGCCTGAACCTGCGGCGGCTGCGCTTCGAGCCACCCATCGCGTGCGTCCTGGTCGATGACATGCAGCGCAGTGGCCGGTTGGTCGGGGGAAGCGAATGTCAGGGTCATGGGCGCCTCGGTCTGATCAGGGTCGTGCACAGACTAGCGACAGGTATGGCGCCCGCAACCCCCGTCAGATCGAAAGATCCTGCTGGTCCCACACGGCGGTCAGCGACCGTTCGCCCACCCGGATCAGCCGGTTAAGCGTGGCGCCGGCGGCCACCGCATCGCCCGCATCTACGGCCCGTGTCACGTCCGCGGCTACACGGGCCAGCAGGGTCATGCCCACCTGTTCGGCGATCGCGATCAGAGACCTGGCGCATTTGCGAAGGTCGGTCCAGTTGCGCTGACGCCAGTGCCGCTCGCAATTCGACAGACGCACGGCCAGTTCCTCGACCGTGCGGCACAGCACGTCCATCGCGTTCTGGTCGCCCAGCTGCCGGTACAGCCCGCTCAGGCAGTCCGGGTCCAGACGGACGGATTCCTTCTGTTCAAGCGTGACAATCTTGTCCACCACATTCACCCCAATCTTCATGCCCCCACGGCACCGGTGACCCTGCCACACTGAACCTTTGCAATTCCTTGAGGCCAACCGGCAAAATCGCTCGAATTTTTCCTGAATTTGGGTTACAGCGGCCGCCAGAAAGACTATCAGGGACAGCCCAATGCAATTTGCCAAACCTCTGCCGAGCTATCTGGTTCAGCGGTATCACGGCTGGAAGGCCACCACCTATTCCGAGAACCAGGCCTGGTACCGACGCTTGGCAACCGAGGGGCAACGCCCGCGCGCCATGGTGATTTCGTGCTGTGACAGCCGGGTGCATGTCACCTCGATCTTCGGCGCCGATCAGGGCGAGTTCTTCATCCACCGCAACATCGCCAACCTGGTTCCGCCCTACGAGCCCGACGGCGAGCGCCACGGCACCAGCGCGGCGATCGAATATGCGGTGACGGCACTGAAGGTGGCGCATCTGATTGTGCTGGGCCATTCGCAATGCGGTGGCGTGCAGGGCTGCATCGACATGTGCAAGGGCAACGCTCCGCAGTTGGAGGCCAAGGAAAGCTTTGTCGGCCGCTGGATGGACATCCTCAAGCCCCGGTTCGATCTGGTCGCCGATGTTGACGACAGTACTGAACAGGCCCGCCAGTTCGAGCGGCAGGCGGTCGTCGCCTCGCTCGAGAACCTGATGACCTTTCCCTTCGTCGAAAGCGCCGTGAAAGCCGGCGAGATGTCGATCCACGGGCTGTGGACAGATATCGGCGAGGGCGCGCTGGAATTCTACGACCCCAAGGAGAAGAAGTTCGCCTTGGTCTGATCAGCGCGTACGCGCGCACCCGGCCGATTCGACCCGGCGGGTCAGGGCAGGCGAATCCGCGCCAGTATGCCCAGATGGTCCGACCCCAGATAGGGGCGGAGATGCACCGTGCCGGTCGTGCCCTTGGGGAAAAGGAGGTTGTCGATGGGCATCGGCATCATCCAGCTGCCCAGGGAATGGGTGTTCAGCACCATTCCGAAATTCCGGTTGCCGGTGGCCGAGCGGATTCGCGCCACGCTGCCGCCCCAGGGCACCATGTTGAAATCGCCACCGACCAGAACCGGGCCATCCAGGTTTTCGATATATTCGGCGATTTTGCGGCTTTGGTCGAACTGGTCATACGGAAACGGCCACTGCATGTGGATTGAGACCACCCAGACCGGCCCGTTGTCCGGGGTCAGCACCTTGATCCCGGCCGCACCCAGCCCTGACAGGCAGAAGTCCGACCCGTCGATGGCGGGCAGATCGGTCAGAACCGCCACGTTCTGTTCGGGTCGAAACCTGCAGTACACCGCAGTAGGGTAGTGCTCGAACAGGGTGTGCATGTATTTTCGGTTGTGGCTCGAGACCTCCTGCAGCGTCACGATCCGGGCGTCGGATGCGATGATGTCCTCGGCCAGCTCGTATCGAGGCCATGCCTTCCGCATCAGATTCTTCTGATAGAAGGTCAGGCAGCCGTCGTCACAGCTGGTGTCGGCCGGCGCGTAGCCCAGCGCGATCGATGCAGCGGCGACCAGTGAAAACGCCATCGAGACCAGAGCCAGCCGCCAGGCCCGGACCAGCGCCAGCACCAAGGCGCAGACCATCAGCAAGGCCCCTGCCTGAGGGCGCAGCAAGGCCAGCGAATCCCCCACGGCCAGATAGCGCCCGGTGAATCCCATCAGGACGATGCCCGCCAACAGCGCGGCGCACAACGCAATCAAGCGCCGCAAGATGGCTTTTCCGGTCAATGCCTGCATTCAACGCCCCGGGTCTACGGTCAGGTCAGGATATGCGCTCTGACCCGCCTCGCGTCCAGACCCGCTGCCACAATAATGGCTGCCCACGGGCGCCCGTCCCGAAAACACGCAAGGCCGCCTCGGCGGAGGCGGCCTTGCAATTGCATCAGGGCCGGATGTCAGCCCTTTTTCAGAACCTCGCGGCCCAGCAGCTCGGCGATCTGGACGGCGTTCAGGGCTGCGCCCTTGCGCAGGTTGTCCGATACGCACCACAGGTTCAGGCCGTTTTCCACGGTCGAATCCTGACGGATGCGGCTGATGAAGGTGGCGAAATCGCCCGCGCATTCGACCGGCGTGACGTATCCACCGTCCTCGCGCTTGTCGATCACCATCAGGCCGGGGGCCTCGCGCAGGATGTCGCGGGCCTCGTCCTCGTCCAGGAATTCCTCGAACTCGATATTGATCGCCTCGGAATGGCCCACGAAGACCGGCACGCGCACGCAGGTGGCGGTCAGCTTGATCGACGGATCGACGATCTTCTTGGTTTCGGCGACCATCTTCCACTCTTCCTTGGTCGAGCCGTCTTCCATGAAGACGTCGATATGCGGAATGACGTTAAAGGCGATCTGCTTGGTGAACTTCTTCGGCGGCACATCGTTGATCGGGTTGTAGACGGCCTTGGTCTGGTCCCACAGCTCGTCCATGCCCTCCTTGCCGGCGCCCGAGACCGATTGATAGGTCGAGACCACGACGCGCTTGATCTTGGCGCGGTCATGCAACGGCTTCAGCGCCACCACCATCTGCGCGGTCGAGCAGTTGGGGTTGGCGATGATGTTCTTGTTCTTGTAGTCGTGGATCGCCTGCGGGTTCACTTCCGGAACGATCAGCGGGATCTCGGGGTCATAGCGATAGAGCGACGAGTTGTCGATCACCACGCAGCCCCCGGCCGCCGCCTTGGGGGCGTAATCCTTGGTCGCGGCCGAGCCCACGGCGAACAGCGCCATGTCCCAGCCGGTGAAATCGAACGTGTCCAGATCCTGGGTCTTGAGTGTCTTGTCGCCAAAGCTGACCTCGGTGCCCAGCGAACGGCGGCTCGCCAGAGCGGCGATTTCGTCAACCGGGAACTGGCGCTCGGCCAGGATGTTCAGCATTTCGCGGCCCACGTTCCCCGTGGCGCCGACGACAACGACGCGATAGCCCATGTCTAGTCTCCTGAATTAAGGACGCGCGTTCATAGCCGCGAAACCGAAAAGAAAAAAGGGTCTTCGCGGCGGAATTGACCGTTTGACGCAGTTTTGCGGCACCTCAGCCGGCCAGCAGCCGCCGATAGAGCGCAACAAGCGCCTGCGCCTCGCCGTTGATGTCGAAATTACGTTCAACATGGGCGCGGGCGGCCTGGCCCGCGCGGGCCAGGGAATCACGGTCCGCCAACATCTCGGCCGCGGCTGCGGCCAGCGCCGGAATGTCGCCCGGAGGCACCACCCGACCCAACGCGGGGTCGGTCACGATCTCGGAAAACGCGCCCACATCGGTGGCCACCACGGGCACGCCGCAGGCCATCGCTTCGAGGGGGGTCAGCCCGAACCCCTCCCAGCGTTGGGGGGCGATGAACAGATCCAGCACCTGGTACCATTGGGCGATCTTGTCCACGGTGACCTCGGGCTTGAACAGGATGCGGTCGGAAAGGCCGGCTTGGGCCACCTTGTCCTTCAGTTCAGTCAGGAAAGCACCGTGTTTCTCGGTCGCGCGGCCCATAACGATGCCATGCACGTCGGGGACTTGCCCGCACAGGTCGATCATAGCATCGACGAAGGCGTCGGTACCTTTCTGGTGGCGGATGCGGCCATAGCAGCCCAGTAGCAGCCCGTCGGGCAGCCCCAGCTTCTGGCGCAGCGCCGCCTTGTCGGCGGATGGCTTAAAATCCTGCAGGTTGATGCCGTGCATGATCACCTGCGCGTCGCGCTCGAGGTATTCGGCCGTCTTGCGCGAGGTCGCCACCACCGCGTCCATCTTGCCGATCAGCCACTTGGTATAGCCTGTATGCGCCCGCTGCGAGGCGCTGGTGAACAGCAGTTTCAACCGCAGCCGCAGCAGGTCGCGCAGGATCAGGCCCAGCAGCATCTCGGTGTTGCGGCGGGCGTGCCAGACCCGCAGCGTCTTGCGCGACAGAAAGGGCAGGTGGCCCAGCGGGATGTGCGGGATGTCCTCAGGCAGGCCCGGGCCGGTGGCGGCGATGTCGATCCACTGCGCCTGCAACGGCACCAGCCGTGCGATCGTGGCGGTCACGCCCGACAGGCGGCGTTTCAGGTTGGGGGCAAGGACAACGGGGTCTTTCACAGGATGCGCTCCGGCGGGGTCTCACTCCATGCTGTCACGGCTGAACAGGTAGATCACGCAGCCGATCGCCAGCGTGGCGGCAAAGAAGGCGAATATCGCTGTGTAGGGTGCGGTTGGTCCCATGTCCACCGTCGCCGCATGGATGCGGCCGGTGGCGAATTGCGCCAGCCCCACGCCGCCGATCCCGAACAGGTTCAGCAGGGTCACGCCGCGCCCCACCAGGTGCGCCGGGATGAAGGCGCGCCCATGCGCCATGATCACCGGGAAGGATGCCCCCAGAAACCCGATCAGCGACATCAGCAGAACCGACAGCCTGACGGCGTCCGCGACCCACAGCCCCAACAGCCCCAGCGCCAGTACCGCCAGCGCGTTGCCGCCGAAGATCACCCATTTGCGGGTGTTCAGCAGCCGGTCCAGCGGCCCATATACAAAGGTGCCCGCGATCATCGCGGCGCCCATGACCAGCGTGGCCTGCCCGATCTGGGTGGCGCTCAGCCCGAACACGTCCAGCAGATAGGGGCCGGCCCACAGCCCCCGCAGCGCGGCCGAGGGCGCATAGGCCACCAGCATCAACGGCAAAATCGCCCACAGAGCTGGCTCGCGCAGCAGGTCCAGAACCGACCCTTTCTGCTCGGACACCACCCGCGCGGGGTCTTTGACCGTCACCCAGATGCCCAAAGCCACCGCGCCCGAGATCGCGGCCAGCCCGGCCAGCGTCGCGCGCCACCCCATCAGCTCGACCGCCAGCGCCGTGGGATACGAAGCTACGAGGTTGCCAACCGACCCCACGCCCAGCATCACCGCGGCTAGGGTCGCGAATTTCGCGGGCGGATACTCGCGGGCAAAGATGAAATACGAGGCCATCAGAACCGGCGAACACCCGACCCCGATCAACGCCATCGCCAACGCCACGTGCAGGGGCGTCGTGGCCAGCGCGAACACCGCGGCCCCACCCGCGCCGCCGATCAGCAGCAGAACCGCCGCCGTCTGCCGCGGGCCAACCCGGTCCAGCGCCCAGCCCACCGGGATCTGCATGGCCGCAAAGACCAGAAACCACAGGCCCGAGGCCCAGGCCAGGTCCTCGGGCGTGGCGCCGATGTCGCGCGCCAGATCGGCGGTCAGAACCGCAAGGAACGCGCGGAAGAACTGGCTGAGGACATAGGCCAGACACAAGATCACCAAACCTGCCTGCATGTCAGTCTCCCTAACGTCCGCTTTGGCAGGATGCTTGGCACGTCCCGATGCCATGCACAAGCGCGTGTGATATGTTGCAATGTCGGGACAGGCACGCGGACTGCGCTAACATGATCTTGAGGTAATGGGAGGGACGATGAAAGACGCCGATCTGGGATTCTATGACCGGATTCCCGTCACGCGCGATTTTCTTGCCCTGTCCGACCCGGCGAGGTTCACGCCGGTCCCGGACGGTTGGATCGTCGGCGTGGCCGATATCGTGGACTCGACCGGCGAAATCGCCCGTGGCCGCTACAAAACCGTGAACACGGTGGGTGCGGCGGTGATCTCGGGTATGATCAACGCGCTGGGCGGTCAGAATTTCCCGTATGTATTCGGCGGCGACGGGGCCGGATTCGCCGTCGCGCCCGAACACGAATCCAAGGCACGCGCCACGCTGGCGGCGCTGCGCAGCTGGGCCGCGGCCGAGTTCGACATCGCCCTGCGCGCGGCCCTGGTGCCCGTGTCCGACCTGCGCGCGGCAGGGCACGACCTGCGGGTGGCACGCCATGCGCCGTCCTCAGGGGTGGACTACGCTATGTTCACCGGCGGCGGGCTGGCCTGGGCCGAGGCGCAGATGAAGGCTGGCCGGTACGAGGTTCCGCCCGCCGGGCCCGAGGCGCAGCCCGACCTGACGGGCCTGTCCTGCCGCTGGTCCAACAGCCCGGCCCGGCACGGGCAGATCGTGTCGCTGGTCATCCAGCCGACCGCCCGCGCGACCGAACGCGATTTTGCCGATCTGGCCCAATCGGTCCTGTCCGCCGCCGAGGCGCTGGAGCGCGCGGGTCATCCCGTGCCGGCTGGAGGACCGCCAATGAAATGGCCGCCGCCGGGGCTGGCGCTCGATGCTCATGTCTCGCGCGCGGGGCGCAACCTGGCGGTGCGCAAGGCCGCGCTGCTGGTACAGAACCTGCTGATCTGGCTGTTGTTCAAAACGGGCAAGAGACTGGGCGAGTTTGAGCCGGGCCACTACAAGACCATGGTCAGCCGAAATGCGGATTTCCGCAAATTCGATGACGGGTTGAAGATGACGCTGGATTGCGACGGCGAGACCCTGTCGCGGATCACCCGGCTGCTCGACGATGCGCGCGGGCGCGGCAAGGTTCGGTACGGCATCCATTCCCAGCACGAGGCGATGATGACCTGCGTCGTCCCCGCCGCCACCCGCGACGATCATGTGCATTTCGTCGATGGCGCCTCGGGCGGCTATGCACGGGCTGCCGCCGCGATGCGGGGTTGAGCCGGCTCTAGGCCTTCCACTTCGCGGCCAGCCCGCGCGCCGCCTGCGCTAGAAGCATCACGTCGATGCCGACCGCCAGAAACTGCGCGCCCATGTCGCGATAGGTCTGAACCGCTTCGTCATTGGTACCCAGAATGCCAGGCGCCTTGCCTGCGGCCCGGATCCGTTTCAGCGCATCGGCGATGGCTGCGCGGACCTCGGGCGCGGTGCTGTCGCCCTGGTGCCCCATGTCGGTGGACAGATCGGCCGGGCCGATGAACACACCATCCACACCCTCGACCTGCAGGATCTCGTCCAGCGCGGCCAGGCCAGCCCGGTTTTCCACCTGCACCAGCAGGCAGATCTCGTCATCGGCGGTCTGCACATAGTCGCCGACCTGACCGTACATCGTCGCCCGCGACGCCGCCGCCCCGACGCCGCGCGCGCCTGTCGGCGGATAGCGGCAGGCACGCACCAGTTCGCGCGCCTGGTCGGCGCTTTCGACGATCGGTACCAGAACGGTCTGGGCGCCGGCATCCAGCACCATCTTGATCAGCCAGGTCTCGCCCACGGGCACCCGCACCACCGGGTGCGAGCGGCTGTTGGCCAGCGCCATCAGCTGATCGCGGATCGAGCGGATGTCGTTTGGGGCATGTTCGCCATCGATCACCAGCCAGTCGAACCCGGCGGTTCCCATGATTTCGGCGGTGACGGGCTCGGCAAAACTCATCCAGCAGCCAATCTGCATTTCGCCCTGTGTCAGAGCCTGTTTGAACGGGTTTTTGGGGGCGGGCATCAGTTGTCCTCCTTCGGGGGTGTGGGCAAGGTGCGGGCGATTTGGGTGATAACGTCAAAGGCCATCCGGACGTCCTCCTCGGTGGTTTCGAACTGGCCGGCCTGAAAGCGGATGACGATGTCGCCATCGACTCGGGTCTGGGTCAGATAGATGCGGCCGTCATCGTTGATGGCGTTGACCAGCCGCAGGTTCAGGTCGTCCAGATCCGCGGTGCCGGGTGGCTCATAGCGGAAAGTCCACAGGGACCACATGGGCGGGGTGACGATCCGGAAATCCGGCTCGGCCGCCAGCCGGTCATGCAGGTCGCGCGACCAGTTGACGTGGTTGCGCAGCCGCGCGCGCAGCCCCTCCAGGCCGTAGGCGCGGATCACGAACCACAGTTTCAGCGCCCGGAACCGGCGGCCCAGCGGCACCGACCATTCCGAATAATTGATGATCCCGTCCTGGCCATGGGTTTTCAGGTATTCGGGGCTGATCGCCAGCGTCTGCACCAGATCGTCGGGGTTTTTCAGGAAATGCGCACAGCAGTCGAACTGAACCCCCAACCATTTGTGCGGGTTGAAAACGATGCTGTCGGCCCGGTCGATCCCCGGCCAATAGTGGCGGTATTCGGGGCAGATCATCGCCGACCCGGCCCAGGCTGCATCCACATGCGTGTACAGCCCGTATTTCTGCGCGACTTTCAGGCACTCATCCACCGGATCGGTCGCGCCGGTTCCGGTGCCGCCGACGCACAGGATCACCCCCGCGGGGTGAAGGCCGGCGTCCAGATCAGCTTGGATCGCGGCTTCGAGCGCCGCCGGGTCCATGCCGCGCCAGTCACCCTTGATCGGGACGCGCACCAGGTTGTCCTGCCCGATCCCGGCGACCCAGATGGCGCGGTCGACCGATGTGTGCACCTCGGACGAGCAATAGACGCGCAAGGGTTTCTGCCCGAACAGGCCCTGACGGTTGCCCTGCCAGTTCAGCGCCTTTTCCCGCATGGTCAGAACGGCGGCCAGCGTGGCCGAGGAGGCCGAATCCTGGATCACACCGGCAAACCCTTCGGGCAGGTCCAGCGCCTGCCGCAGCCAGTCCATCATCCGGGTTTCCATCTCGGTCGCCGCAGGCGAGGTTTGCCACAACATGCATTGCGGGGCGATCGCGCTGGCCAGAAACTCGGCCAGCACCGACGGCGCCGAGGCGTTCGAGTTGAAATAGGCGAAGAAGCGCGGGTGCTGCCAATGAGTGATGCCGGGCATCACGATCCGTTCGAAATCCTCGAATATCCCCTCGATCGGCTCGCCGGTTTCGGGTGGGGCGGGGGGCAGGGCGTTCAGCACGTCGCCCGGCCGGGTCCGGGCGCGCACGGGGTGATCGCCGACGGTCTGGTGATAATGCTGTGCCCATTCGGCCACCCGCTTGCCCCAGTCCGAGAATTCACTCCATTCCATCGGTCACCTATTTCTTTACATCGTTTCCGCGACAGTGATGGACACACTGAGGCGCAGGTCAATCGAAATTCCGAACAGCCCCTCGCGCACCACTGCCCGGAATGCTTGAACGTCCGGGTGTGGTGTCTATGCTGCGGGCAACGGCCACAAACGGACACGCCATGACCCGACCTCTGTTTTCCCTGCCCGACCCCTTGGCGATCCCTGTATCAGGCGAAGATACCACCTATCCGGTGGGGCGCATCTTTTGCGTCGGCCGGAACTATGCCGCCCATGCGGCCGAGATGGGAAACGAGGTCGACCGTGAGGCGCCGTTCTATTTCACCAAGTCCCCGCAGAACGCCATTCTGACCGGGCAGACCGTGCCTTACCCGCCGGGAACAGAGAATTATCATCACGAAATGGAACTGGCCTTGGCCATCGGTCGCCCGGTGTTTCAGGCGACGTCGCAGCAGGCTTGGGATGCCGTGTTCGGATATTGCTGCGCGCTGGACATGACACGGCGCGACCTGCAGATCCGCGAGCGCAACAAGCAGCGCCCCTGGGATCTGGGCAAGGATGTGGAAAACGGCGCGGTCTTCGCACCGCTGACCCGAGCCGCCGATTGGGCGGCGACAGATGACATTCGCATCCATCTGAGCGTCAACGGTGAGGTCCGGCAGGACGCCACCTTGTCCGAACTGATCTGGCAGATCGACGAGATCGTCATGCACCTGTCCCGGTTCTATCACCTGCGGCCCGGCGACCTGATCCTGACCGGAACGCCCGCCGGTGTCGGCCCGGTTGTCGCCGGAGACGTGCTGACCGGCGGTATCGACGGGCTGGACCCCATCCGCCTAACCCTCGGGCCGGCGGAATAGACCCTAAGAAAGGGTTTTCAGCTGCTCAAACAGGCGCGCGAAGCCAGTCTGCGTCAAAAGCGACCCGATCCAGCCCGGCAAACCGGCGCACCCGGTCCAGCTCGGCCTCGAGCCGCCGGGTGCGGGCGTGCGACCACCGGACCCCGCGCTCGGTCCACAGGGCGCGGACCCGCAAGGTGCCTTCGTCGCGATGGGCCTTCATGTCGATCCGTCCGATCAGACGGTCTTTCTCGAGCAGCGGAAAGACGTAGTACCCATAGGTGCGCTTGGCCTCGGGCACGAAGACCTCGATCCGGTAGTGGAAGCCGAACAGGCGCTGGGCGCGGTTGCGGTCGCGCAGCATCGGGTCGAACGGGCTGAGCACACGGATCCGCCCCGGCGCGGGGGCAGGGTCGGCAGCCCGGTCCGTCAGATCGGGCCGCGCAAACACGCGACGCATTCGACCATCGGCACATTCCACCTCGATTTCCTGCAGATCACCCCGTGTCAGAGCCTGTTTGCACCACTCTTTCGCCTCGGCAGGGGTGACCGTATCCCAAAAGGCGGCCAGTTCGCCCGAGGTGGCAAAGCCCAACCGGTCGAGCGCCGCGCGGCACAGCCAGTCCACCGTCGCGTGATGGTCGCACTCCATCACGCCGGGGCATAGATGGGTATCGATCACGCGCTCGGTCAGGTCGTATTGCTTTTGAAACCCTCGGCGCCCCACCACCGTCAGCGCGCCCGAGCGCCAAAGGTATTCCAGCGCCGTTTTCGAGGGATGCCAATCCCACCAGCCGCCCGAGCTCTTTTTCTCATCCTGACCCAGATCGGCCGAGCATACCGGACCGTGGTCGCGGATGTGCCGCAGCACGGTCTCGAACTGCTGTTCGAACCCGTCGCGCCGCCAGTTGCGCCAGCGGGCCCGCAGCATCTCGGCGTCGCGCTGGAAGCGCAGGTGCCAGTACGGGTAGAACGCCATCGGGATTACGGCGGCGTCGTGGGTCCAGTGTTCGAACAGGCCGCGGTCGCGCTCGTACAAGCGCTTGAGGTCGTTCGGCCGATAGGACGGGCGGCGCGAGAACAGGATCATGTCATGAGCGCGGGCAACGGTGTTGATGCTGTCGAGCTGCACGAACCCCAGCCGGTGGATCAGGTGCAGCAGGTCGGGCCCCTTGGCCGGACCTGCGGGTTGTTCCGCCAGCGCGTGGCGGTCCATGAACAACGCACGGGCGGTTCGGTTGTCCAGCCGGGGTCGCGCGGGTGCCTCAGCGCCGCTTGAGCGTGTCGCCATAGCTGATCTTGGGCGTAAGGGTGATGCGGGTCTCGATCTCGGCGTCGGGATCGGCCCGCTTGGCGGCGATGATTTCGGCCGCCTTGCGCCCGATTTCCAATCGGCAGGCATCCATCGTCGCCAGCTTGCGCGGCAGACCCTGCAGCAGTTCAACGTTGTTGAATCCGGCCAGACCGATCTGCCCGGGCACATCGATACCTTGCTCAAGCAGGTACAGCAGCCCGCCTGCGCCGATCATGTCGTTGGAGTAATACAGGAAATCCAGATCCGGGGTGCGTTCAAGCATGGCCTTTGTCATCTCGCGCCCCTTGGCCAGGGCCGAACCGCCGGAATAGAACTCTCGGTCCTCGATCTCGATTCCGTGCTTGCCCAGAACTTCGGTGAAGCCCTCGAACCGTTTGCGCGCGCGGTGGTCCAACGGCATCTTGGTGCCCATGAAGCCGATATGCTGATACCCGGCCTTCAGGATCGCCTGTGCCATCTCCCGTCCGGCCCGTCGGTGCGAAATGCCCACCATCGCGTCCACAGGCTTGCCGTCCGTATCCATGATCTCGACCACCGGGATGCCCGCCGAATCCAGCATGGCCCGCGCGGCCTCGGTGTGTTCCAGCCCGGCGATGATCACGCCCGAGGGACGCCACGAGAGCATCTCGTACAGAACCTTCTCCTCTTTTTCCGGCAGATAGTCGGTGACGCCGACCACGGGCTGCAACTCGGTATCCTCGAGCACCTGGTTGATGCCGGTCAGCACCTCGGGGAAGACCATGTTCGACAGCGACGGGATGATCACCGCCACCAGGTTCACCCGGCTCGAGGCCAGTGCACCGGCGATCTTGTTGGGCACGTACCCCAGCTCTTTCGCGGCGGCCAGAACCCGGGTTCGGGTGGCCTCGGACACATCGCCCCGATTGCGCAGGACCCGGCTGACCGTCATTTCCGACACACCGGACGCTTCAGAGACATCACGGAGGGTAAGCGGGCGTTTCGTTTCTGTTGTCACGGGGATACCTGCATTGTTGTTTACCCCGATGCTAGCGCGAACGGGGCAATCTGTTCAACTGTTGTGCAAAGGTCATGACAAGCGGGAAAAACCCGGCTAGAGAAGGCGCCGCGCGGCCCCGTGGCTCAACTGGATAGAGCAGCCCCCTCCTAAGGGGTTACAGTACCCACGAAACAAGCCCCTGAATTTCAGGAAAGACTAATAAAACAGTGCGTTAGGCCCGGTTAGGCCCGGACCACCCTTTACTAAGCACGGTTATTATACTAAGCCATTCTTAAGCCCCGAGAGGGCCTGGATGTTTTAGGAATAGCCATGGCTAGGACCGTACAGGACAAACCGATCACCACCCGCGCTGCCCGCGCAAAGCTTAATCCGTCGCCGAATGCCCACTTCCGGCGGCTGACGGACAAGCTACATGTCGGCTACAGAAAGGGTGCGAAACTCCCCGGCATCTGGACGGTGCGAATGCTGGACGCTGATGGGGTGTCGAAGCAGAAACGCATCCCCGGTGTGGCGGACGATCTTGAACCTGCGAACGGCAACGATGTGCTGAATTTCGACCAAGCCTGCGAAGCTGCCCGCAACATCTTCGCTCCGGCTCCTGCGGCCATCACGGTCGCTCGTGCACTGGACGACTGGTTTGCTGACAAGCTGGCGCGTGGCATGAAACCTCGGGCCGAACACAGCACCATGAACTACGTGCTGCGCACCAAACGCTGGTTCGGTGACAAGCTGGTTGTAGACCTGACCGTGGCCGACATTGAACGCTACCGTGACTCCTTCCTTGAAGGCCATGCGGAGGACCGTCTGCGCGCTCGCAGAGCTACTGCCAACCGGGACATGAACACGCTCCGCGCGGCACTCAATTTTGCGGCTGACAGGCACTTGCCCGACGCTGCCCGGCCATGGGCAAAGGTGAAGAATTTCGCCAAGGCCGATGCGTTCGGGAAACGGGTCGTGGTTCTGACCGAAACCGAGGAAAACAGGCTCTACGACGCTTGTGAATCGACCGAGGTGCGTAACCTGTGGCTGGCGGCGTTCTACACGGGTGCTAGATACGGTGAATTGGTGGCAGCAAATGTAGGAGACCTTGCCCCGCGTCGGCTGACTGTTGACGGCAAGACCGGACGACGGACCATCGTGCTTTCGCCCAAGGCCGATGCGTTCTTCCGGTCTCTGGTGAAGGGGGTGAACGATCCTGACAGGGCGCTGCTGGTTGATGAGAACGGAGACCGCTGGCACCATGACCGTTCCCGAGGGCCGATAGACCGGAGCATTGCCAAGGCCGATCTGCCGGAAGGTACGACGTTCTATGCTGCGCGGCATTCCTACATCACTCGCCATCTATCGCGGTCTGTCCCGGTGATGGCTATCGCGCAGAACTGCGGTACATCGCTGGAGATGATTGAGGCGACCTACGCGAACTTTGTGAAGCAGGATCTGGAGGTGTGGTTCAGTGACTGACAAGGACTTTGAAGACATGGTCTTTAGCGATGCGTTTTGGTTCGCTGCAGCTGAGACGTTGCCATGGGAGGAGTTTAAGGCCCTGAGCCGAGCGACGCAGGAACGCATCGGTGAGGCGGTACAGAGCGAATGGCGACTGGACAAACTGCTGGAGGAATTAGCCGAAAAGAAGCGGAAGAAGAGTCGCGACGGTAAACTGGGAGCCCAACTTAGACACGCTTCGACCATGAGCAAGAAGGAGCTCGCTGTGCTGTGCTGGCAAATAGAGGACAAACTGAACTCTGCCCGTATAACCAAGCCCATGAGCAAGGGCCAAGCCGCCGAGAAGATCGCGCCTATGATTAGTGCCGAGCTTGGCAAGGAGTACAAGTGGACTTACATCCGCCAACTCCTTCTGATGCGGGGGAAAATTTAGCAGTACTTCTGGTATACTAGGTACTGAACGGCACGAGCTATGCAGGGGTATGACCCACGCAGGAGCTTGTGAGAATGCCCAGAGAAAAAGAACGCATGTGGACCGTTGAGGAGGTCCTACAAGACATCATCCGTGTGAACGGTGAAGTCATCAAATCATTCGTGTCGCAGAACTATGGTGCGGTGCCTATTGACGATTTTGCCTGCCAGATCGGACTTCCGGTCTCGACCATGCAGCAGATCCGCAAAGAGGGCAAAGGCCCAAAAACCTTTAAAATTGGTCGCCGCGTCTATGTTCACGTGAAGGATGCGCGTGAATGGCTGGATGAACTGTCGCAAGCAGCCGAAGTTGAATCAGACGCAGCATAGAAAGTGCCCCGACCCATGTTTGGCAGGATCGGCCGGAGCACTCGTTGATGTCTGAAAGGACAACCGAAGAATACCGTATTTGATCATTGCCGACTAGGGTGACGGGCGCTCCGTAAGGAGACGCCAATGCCAACTATCCCCCCACAATTCAAAGGGTGGTCCGACATGGGTGTTGAAGGCCAAGCTGAATGGCTGCGCCTGAGCACCAAACAAAAGCTGTCGCGTTCTATGTCGCCGCATCGCCACCAGATGTTCAAGCGAACATTGCGACAAGCTGCTGCAGCAATAGAACGCAACCAGCGTAAATTCCGCGGACCACATGCCAGGATCGCTGTTTTCGCCAACGAACGCATCGGGACGACCGTGCCGTTTGCCGCGCCGACCGACTTCGATGCGAGCGTTACCCGAGGCGAGGCGATCATGCGCCGTGTACCGCCATGGGTGACTTCTACGCAGATGTTGTCCGAAGAAGGCCGCATCTATTTGTCCGCCATTGAACAACACCCCGACGCAATTACTCGCGAGATGTGGGACATAGCAGAGCAACGTACATCTGATCTGTGGGCCGTCGCTGCGTCTGACTTGATGTGCGGCCACCTGCTGACGCCCGACCCAAACCAACCTGAACTCGCCATCGCGCTCGTGTCTTTGCGGGCCAAGGACGACTTACACCACTGCGCCTTTCCGTTGTGTCTGGTGCCCGTTGAGGAGACCCAACAATGAATGACGATAATAAACACCCAGACCTGATGATGGAACGCGA
This sequence comes from Ruegeria sp. BHSB172, assembly GCF_059613165.1. NCBI lineage: Bacteria > Pseudomonadati > Pseudomonadota > Alphaproteobacteria > Rhodobacterales > Roseobacteraceae > Ruegeria > Ruegeria sp. BHSB172. Next base: position 21,470 of record NZ_JBXWRZ010000014.1, on the reverse strand, counting down.
AACCAGACGGGTTATGGACCAGATAGAACGCGCCAGATTGGACGGCATGTTCACCCCGGCCAGTACGGTGATTGTCGCGAGTGCGGGCCTGACCGTCTTTGGGCTGAGGGTTCCGTACATCCCGCATGACCCAGAAGAAAACGATCTGACCAAGCCGGAAACCTACATGGATCAGTACATCGAGGCCGCGCAGGGAAACGGAACGCGCGACCCAAGCACCGCCTTGTACGACGCCTTGTACGAACTTTCCACCCACGTCTTAGACAAGTGTAACTACAAGACCGACCTGACCGACATCGGCAACCCAGAGATAGAGCAGATCGTAGACCGCATCTATTCCTTCGCGCTTTGGTGGCTGACGGCCGAAGGCCCAGACGCCCTAGACCGTCGCACGTCTGTTCGCCTGATCACGATGGTGAGCGAACCGCTCAACCAGAACTTCAACCTACAGCACACAGTGGTGGTGAAATGAGCCCCAGAGACAACATCCTATCTCCCGCCCATGTAACCTTGTTCACCAAGTCGGCTGGAATGCTGACCAAGGAACTGTCGCTAGATGGCGGCAGGTTGAAGAAGGACGCATCGCAATGCCTGATGGTGCGAGGCGAAGCCCGAAAGGTGTCTGTTCCCGACGCCATGGCTCTGGCGGACTTGCTCATGAACCTTGAAGAAAACGAAGCAATTTCATTGGGCTGTTTCGCCAAGACCCATGAAACTGAAACTGTGGCGGTTGTAACCAACGACAACCTGAACCTTGCCGATACAGAAATTGCGCCAAAGGGTGCCATCTCTCGGTCGCTGGACCACTTCGCGTTCCCTGAGTCCGAAGGCTGGATGCTCATAGACCTAGACATGGGTGAGGCTCCGCCGAACATTCAGCGGCGTGTAGACAAAGACGGTGCGGTGTCGGTCCTGAAGGATGTTCTACCCAGCCTGGAACATGCCGACTATGTGCTACGTCCGTCTACGTCCGCCAAACTACACAATGCCGACACTGGCGAGGAGATCGTTGGCAGCAAGGGGGTCCACCTCTATGTGCGGGTGATAGACGCCACCGACATTCCCCGTGCGACCCGTGCGTTCTTTGACAGATGTTTCATGGCCGATCTGGGCTGGATCTTCATCTCGCGCGCTGGGCAACAACTGACCCGCACCTTAGTAGACGCCACCGTCGGCAGTCCCGAGAGGCTTGTCTTTGAAGCCCCTCCGGTTTGTGTACACCCTGTCGCCCAGAACCCCGAGGACCGCGCTCCGCAAGCCCATGACGGTGTGCCGATAGACACTCGCCAAGCATTGCCTGACCTGTCGCCTGCCGAACGCAAGGAATACCGCAACAAGGTTGAAACGCTGATGTTGGCGACCAAGGAGGAAGCCGACCGGGTGGCCGCGTCCTACGACCGGGTACAAGTCCGCAAGCTGGCAGCGAAGCATGGTTGCTCTGACTCAGACGCCAAACGGATGCAGGAACGTAAGAGGGGGGGCGTGCTGTCGGCTGAAGCCGAATTACACTTTGACCGTCGCACCATCGGAATAGTGTCTGTTTCCGACGTGCTGGCCGATCCCGAAGCCTTTGACCGCCTGACCCTTGCTGACCCACTGGAAGGCATTGACTACGGTCGCGGCAAGGCGAAGCTGTACGTGGAAGAACATGGCATCTTCATTCACTCGATGGCTCATGGCCTCGGGACGACCTACAAGCTGGCCCACACTCCCGAGACCATCCATGCCTTGATTGACAAAGCAGTTGAGGCTGGGGCTGACGAGGTGACGAACGTAGATGTGCGCATTCGGTTTCTCTCCGACTTCGCCATTGCTGTAATCAGCGCCGAACTGTCCGACGATCAGTTCGCCATGGTGAAAGAATATGCCGTAGAAAAGACTGGCATCGGTACGCGTGTTCTATCGCAAGCTGTGGTTGGTGAACGCGGACGCCAACGCAGAGCCGAAGCTGAACGCCGAGCCGAACAACGAGCGACCGGGTTGCCGAGGTTCGTTGTACCGGAATGGGACGCACCATTCGGCCCGACATTGAATCTGGTTGAAAGTGTCCTTGCCGAAGATGATGCACCCGAACCATCGATGCGGGACGTGGAAGGCAAACTGGTTGAGGTACAGAACCGGGTTCCGGCTGGTCTACACCAACTTGGTACTGGTGATGGTGAAGGCGAGGAGAAACCCGCTCCGCCTGCTCCGACACTGGTTCCGCTGGAGATGAACGATGTGCTGTCGCTCGTAGAACAACACGTCGAGTTTTATAAGATCACCCGCCAAGGCGACATTCTAGATGTGCGGTTGCCCAATGCCCATGCGAACCGCCTTCGGAAGCTACACCCAGAGAAGTCGAAGCTGCCTGTCGCCAAGGGGGTCTGTACCCTGCCATTCCTGTTGCCCGATGGCACGGTGATGCATGGAGAGGGGCTGGACCGCGAAACCGGGCTGATCTACCGCCTGGAACCTGACGTGCTGCGTTCTATGCCGCAACACACGCCAACCGATGCGGAAGCATTGGCCGCTCTAACGTGGATGCGTGACAAGTGGCTGTGCGATGTAGAAACAGACTGGACCGGGTTCATCGTCGGGGTGTCGATGATGCTGAGCATGATACAGCGCATGGTGTTGCCCGGTGAGCGGCCTGCCTACGTTGTGAGTGCGGCCCAGAGGGGGGCAGGGAAGACGACCTTCGGTAACATGGTGAGTGCTGGCGTGTTGGGCAAATACGCGACTGCGGCCCGATGGTCTACGGACCAAGAGGAGATGCGGAAGTCTATGCTGCCTTACATCTCAGCGGACATTCCGTTGCTGGTATTCGACAACACCCATCGTGGGCAGGACATTGACAGCGATGCGTTGAATGCGGCTCTGACGACCGCCGAATATTCCGACCGAGTGTTGGGCGCGAGTTCTGTAAAATACGTGCAGCCGCGAACCGTGATTGTCGTGAACGGCAATAACATCCGTCCGGTTGGTGACTTCGCTTCCCGCGCCTTGGTCATGTCGCTGAGGTCTGACAGGGCCGACCCCGAGAACCGAGACTTCACCCACAAAGACCCCATTCGGTTCTCTTTCCGCAACCGGGGTAAGATCCTTGAATGCCTGTACACGTTGCTGCTCTGGAACCCGAGGCTTGAGCGGTACACGGGCAAACATCGGCTGGACGACACCGAAACCCGGTTCCGCATGTGGTATCACCTGATCGGTTCGCCATTGGAAGCGTTGTCTAAGCTCGCGATGGAAGGCGGTAACAAGGACGCGTCCGAGGTGCGGTTCGCCCAGTTGTTCTTAGAGAACGAAACCCAGAACCCGGCTGAACTTGCCCGAGCCACGGCTCTGACCATCCTGGCCGATGCTTGGCAGAACAAAACCGAGTTTGCCGCCCGTGAGGTGATTGCTGCTCTGGAGGAAGAACAGAAGGAAATGAACAACCGTCGCGCCAACAATGGCACGGTCGGAACACCAGACGTTGACCTGAAGTTGGGCGGCAAAGGGCGCGAATTGCTTGAAGCACTGGACGGGTCCGTTGATACAGGTTCGCGGTTTACGATCTCTATGCCGTCGGCAAAGACCTTGGGCCATCGCTTCGAGCAGATCGTTGGTGCCTTCACTCAGGCGAATGAAGACTTGGACCTTGTTCTACGGGCGCGCAATGATCGGAATGGCAACTTCTACCGGGTGGAAAGCAGAGAAGACCCAATAAGCGGGATATCCTGAAAATAGGGTTTTCTGATTTTCCGTCGCGGGATGCTCGCCTTGTTCCCCTCGCTCCCCACGCTTCTATTAGGGAGGCGTGGTAAGAGTGGGTTAGGAGGGGAGTTTCCCCCGACTGATTTCCGGAAAACGCTATTTTTCGATGGGCGGGGGATGGTGAGGCTATTCAACATGCAAACATACAGGCTTGCGAGTGGTGGAACGGCGGACTATGTATAAGAAAAAGAACGAAAAAAAGGACATTTGGAATGCAAGTTTTTTTGATTATTGCTTATGTTGTTATCGGAATAGTTCAACTTTTTGCAATCATGGATGGCGTGAGCTACGCGACGGGCATTGATGGATTTTTTGGCTTTATGATCGCCGCATTCACAACATACATTCCGTTTCTCGGTGCCGGTCTTGGCGTATTTGGAGCTGTAAAAGTTTGGGATTGGAGCTGGATACAAGCTGGCTTGCTATTCTTCTGGTTCGTTCCAGTGGGGATTTTGTTCGCAATTTTTGACCGCAGATAGGCTCCGTAGTGTCTTTGCCTGCAACAGAATATTGGTTTTCGCTAAGTGTTAGACGCAATCGAAAGAGTTTTATCTTGGCTAACCTGGCCTTGCTAGCCGTTATGGCCTGCGTAATCGGCGTGTTATCGTTCTTTGACGTGAGAGCACGCGCAGGCCTTGTAATCTTCTTTCTGTTTTTTGTTCCGTTTGTCGTCGCGCAGTACTTTCTTACTGCACAACGTTTGCGAGACTTCGGATTGACTGGCTGGCTGGCGCTGTTGTGGATAGCCATTGCAATGGTGCCGCCGCCGTATACAAGTGCGGTCTCCCTAACCTTTATTCTTGTTCTCTGTGTTGTTCCAGGAACTGAAGGTAGTAATAGGTATGGCAGCGACCCTTTGCAAAACAACTAGGTAATAGTGGCGTTTTAGAATGCGAGCATTCATTTCGATAACGATCTTTGTGATAGTTTTTGCGTGGGGGTTGGTGCTGAGACTTCCGAAAAATACCAGTCAAAAGAGTTCAATGACGGCAAGAGTAGGGTACCGAACATGTTCCTTTGCGCGTATCCGGGCACGTCCACCGGACTCGCTCCGAACGCCAACGATGTCCTATTTAGCCTATCTGGCATTTACATGATTCTAAGATAGAAATTGCGGTAGAAAGGCCGTTGTCATATCTGACTAGAATAGCACGTAGATGGTGGTGACACTGACAGGTACAAAGTGTTAGCATTAACTGTGAGTTCGTTGGGAATGTGAGGAGATGCATATCACATGTATTGGTTTCTGCTTATTGTTGCGATCATAGTGGGTTTGGTATTTTGGAATAAGAAAGAGCGAGAAAAGCGGCTTTCGAGTGTGGAACCATCAGTGCGAAGACGCTTTCTTCGGAGAGAAAAATACAAAAAAAAGATGCAACTCCTTGAGTGGGAACGCGAAGAACAAGAGCGAGTAGCAGCGCCCGTAAACGACGCCGTTGAAATAGCCCTTGCAGAAGGGAGAGAGTTCGTAAGGGTTTGGATACCAAAAGACGACGTGCGCAACGTAAGAAAGTGGGCTATTCGCCACGGGTATCGAGCTCTAGAAGTTAAGACCGGCCGGAATGGAGACATTCAATTGAGTATTTCGGATATTAAAAGATAACGAAACGAACTACTCCATTCATCTCTATTGGCTGCAATCTATCTGCAAAAGGTGGGGGCGGTGGGTGCAGTGGGGCCTTCCCCCGACTGATTTCCGGAAAACGCTAATTCTAGACAGTGTGGCGTGGTAAGTGAGGGTTAGGAGCGAAGCATCCCGCGACCTAAAATCATTTAAACGTAATTTTACCTGAGCCGAAATCCGATCCGTCACCATCCCATTCTTTTGAGTTCTTGCCAAATTGACGTGACCACTTGCCACCGCATTGATAAATGAATATGTGGCCAAGTGAGAAAAGATATTGGGGCACTCGGGTGTAAATCTATGAAGGAAGACGATTCAAAAACTGCAAAGCGCAGTTTTCTATTGCCAGTAGTTGTTGTGCTTTGTGGTCTATTTGGCGGGTACTATGCACTCCATTGGCCGCCGAGCAGCTCGTCAAAGTTCGCTCAATTTATTGACGACAGAACTGGTGACATCGACTGGGGGGATGAGGAAGACGAACCGCCCCTAACGCATTTGTCGAGCGGCTTCAAATGCGTGCGATTTGTTAGCGATACGAAATTTGAGAGCGTTTTGGACCTGTTCAAGCAAACTGAATATGGTTGCGAATGGGGGTGGCAGTATGAGGTTCGAAATAACCTGGATAGATCAGTTAAGGTCACCGTTCAGTATGAGTTAGAAGATGCTGATGGGTTCATACTGGCCAGCAGCAAAGGTTCGACCACAATCGCAGCTGGTGAGACCGAAAAGATAATCGAGGTTGCCGAAGAACCCATTCCAATGTCTGACCTAAAGCGGCTTTATCGAATGGGCTGGCGCATCTGGCATCAATAAACTGAGCATCTGAAGAAAAAAGGTTTTCTGTTTTTCCGTCGGGTTCGGACGCCACCCCAGCCACTATCCCCACCTTTTGCAGATAAATTCCAGCGTATCGAGGTGGGGACGGTGGGTATGTTGCGTCGTTCACCCAACTGTCTTCCGGAGCAAGTTGTTTCTTTCAGCTTCTCGTTGTGAGGTGTTGCAACCAACCAAAAAACAGGTATACAACTGCGGGAGAGCTCTGAGGCGAGCTATGCTGATAAAGACAAATAAAAAGAAGGAATTATGGAATGCAGGTGTTTTTCGTGATTGCGTATTTTGTTATTGGAATTGTCCAGCTTTTTGCAATCATGGACGGAGTAGACTATTCGACGGGCATTGATGGGTTTTTTGGCTTTTTGATTGCCGGATTTACCACTTACATTCCATTTCTTGGGGCCGGGCTTGGTGTCTATGGTGCAGTGAAGGTTTGGGACTGGAGCTGGGTACAAGCTGCCTTGCTGTTTTTCTGGTTTGTTCCTGTGGGACTCTTGTTTGCAGTTTTTGACCGCAGATAGGCTTTGCAATGTCTTTACCTGTAACAGAGTACTGGTTTTCGCTTAGCGTAAGGCGCAATCGGAAGAGTTTCATAATTGCAAACTTGATTTTGATAGCCATCATGGCCTGCGTAATCGGAGTTTTGATGTTCTTTGATGTGCGAGAACGTGCTGGTCTTGCAATCTTAGTACTTTTTTATCTTCCGTTCATCGTTGCTCAGTACTTTCTTACAGCGCAACGTTTGCGTGACTTCGGAGTGACTGGTTGGCTAGCGCTGCTGTGGATAGTGATCGCCTTGGTGCCGCCGCCCTATACAAGTGCGATTTCCTTGACCTTTGTACTTGTTCTCTGTGTCATTCCAGGAACTGAGGGTATCAATAGGTACGGCAGCGATCCGTTGCACAGCACTTAGCTATTAGGAGTTGCTAGATTGCGAGTTGTTATTTCGATTGCGTCTTTACTCATTATCAGCGCGTCGGTGGCCAACGCTGAAAACTCCACCCAATACCAGTCAAAAGAGTTTAATGATGGCGGTAGCACAATACCCAATCTTTTTCTGTGTTCCTATCTCGGAACTTCTACTGGGCTTGCTCCCGATGCCACTGAAATCTTGTTCAGAATGCTCGATGCGACTGGCACAACGAACGAACAAATCGATATCTGGGCACAAGATGCCATGGTTTACATGAAGGATGAGATTGCGCCTATGAACCTTGATCCAGAGTTACTTTGGCGAGGCGAATGCGAAGAGCCGTTTTCTAGAATGCGGCAAGCTTTCCCCTCTGATTGATATTGGGAGAATATGTTTAGCAAAGGCAGAATAAGACGCGGGACGGCGGTAGGGCGGGGTATAGCAAAACCAAACAACAATGTTGTCTTAAGCACGCCCCCAGCTAAACGTAAAAAAGACTTTACTCCGGCTTATCTGACCTGAATTTTGTAGACTTTCCCGATGCTTAGATGGCGCTATACTTGCATCTATGTCCCGAAACGTCGTGAAAATAGCCGAAGTTGAAAGTCCTGCCGACGAAGTCTCGGTTTGCCCATCTGATCTGACCGGACAATGGGCTGAGGCTTTCCAGCAACTCGCAGACATTGTCTCTGTACAGTCCGGCCTATGGCCTGCCGATGCGAACATGATCGCCACGGTGGTTCGCGCCCAGCGTCGGGCGGCAATACACGAACAACTGTCGCTTGAGGCTCTACAGGCCCAAGATATGGACGAGTTCGGAAAGCAGTCTAGGCTGGCGAATGCTGCCGCCAGTTCTGCCCGATCCGGCCTGACGCAGTTGAAAGCCCATCCTCAGGTCCGCGCTGGGCGTACCGCCAAGCAAGAGGGCGGAAAGATCGCGGGGGCGAAGTCCGAAACTTGGCGAGACATGCTATGACCCATCCCGAAGGCGAGTTGGTCCCCGATCCGAAGACCTTGCCCCCAACGGCATGTGTGGACTGGGCCTCTCGCCTACAGCGTGGCTTGATACCGATCTCCCTGAACCGTTTGCCCATCCGATCTGCCCGTGCGGTGAAGTTCGGCAAGATCGTAGACATGCTGAGGGTTCCCGATCTGCCCGGCCAGCCAGCGTTCGGTGATCTGGCTTCCTCCCCATGGCTGAGGCAGGTCGGGATGGCGGTTTGGGGTGGTGATACCATCCGCGAGGCATTCGTTTGTGTTGGCAAGAAGAACGCGAAGTCTGCCGGGGGTGCGTTGCTATTTCTCGCGGCCATGATCCTGAACAAGAGACCCCAGGCATCGTTTACCATTCTGTCGCCGACCATTCAGGTGTCGCGCCTGACCTTCGAGATCATTGCTGGCGCCATCCGCGCAGATGAGACACTAAAGCAGGTCTTTCACATCCGGGATGCGGCCAAAGAGGTTGAGGACTACAGGAACGGCAGCAAGTTGTCGGTGAAGGCGCTGGACGCCAGTTCTATCGCGGGTCTACGCGGATCGGTGTTGCTGGACGAGTTGTGGATCGCCGGGGAACAGGCTTCGTCCGACCGTCTACGGGCGCAGATCAGAGGTGCGTTGGCCGCTGACCCGACCGCCAAGCTGCTCTACATCTCTACCGTTTCCGACACCATTCCTCGGGGCATGTTCCTTAACCTTCTGGAATACGGTCGTAACGTGCGGGACGGGAAGATCGTGGATGACAGTTTCCTGCCTTGCTTCTACGAACCATGGCCGGGTTGTCCCGATCCCATGAAAGACGAAAGTGTGTGGCCGATGCTGTTACCGAGCTTCCCGCACATCGCCGATCTACAATTCTATCGGGGTGCGGTGCGCGAGGCTGTAGAAGCCGGACCCGCTGCCGTACAGATAGCCCGGTCGCAGTTCTTCAATGTACAACCGACTGCCCATCTTCGTGCGCGCGGTTGGGCTGTGGCCCAGCAATGGAACAAGATCGCCAGTCGTCCTCTGCCTCTACCGACGATCCTGGCATCTGCCGAACACGCTGCGGTCGGCATTGACCTTGGTGGGGCAAGCGACTGGTCGTCCCTCGGGGTGATAGGGGTGATGCCTGACGGACAATGGCAGTGCTGGCAGCAGTCGTGGTTCTTCCAATCCGCCTACGACATGTACAAACGCGAGCGCACCAACTTTGATCGGTTCCTTGCCCATGGCGACTTGAAGCTGGTGGAGCCGGGTGAGGACATTCGGCAAATTCTGGAGCTGATGGAATACGTAAAAAGTGCGGGCAACCTACATGGCGTTGGCGTTGATCCTTACGGTTCGTCCGCGCTTGTGGACGCCGCCGAGAGAGCTGGTTTCAGCATAGATGGCGACCGTCCCGAGGTGATGGGCGTCCGGCAGTCTGTACAAGCACTGAACGACCCAATCACGCGGCTTGAAAGACAGGTGTTGGAAGGCAAGCTGATTGCGGACAACGGACCTGCTCTTGCTTGGGCCATGGGGAATGCCGTGGTGCTTCCGGCTGGTGCCTCGGTGAAACTTGAGAGGGAAGAGGCCGCTGGCAAGATAGACCCGGTTGCTGCCCTGATTGACGCTGCCGGTGCCTTGGTAATGCGCCGACCCGAACGCATAGACATTGGGGCGCTGATAGGATGACGTGCAGACGCCCACCGAAGTCGGCGCGTCCGTCTAAGCTGAAAGAAGACGATGCCCAAGGGTAGGTTGCGAAACATGCGGTCCCGACTGGACCCGATGAATGCTCGTATTTCGACCCGACCGCCATCAGTGATAACGGATGTGAACCGCGCCATTCGTGATCCGATGTATCAGACCAAGCAATGGGCGCAGCTACGCAGCAAGATCATGAGCCGGAGTTCTAAGACTTGCCTGATCTGCGGGGTGAATCGCGTGACCCATGTAGACCACTTGTTGGGCCATGACGACGCCATCGCAGCCGAAGCCGCGTTCTGTTTGGGCGTGTCCGCTGCCCCCACGTGGCAGGGTCGGTTCTATGAAGGGCCATTCCTTACAATGTGTGGGCCATGCCACTCGTCTAAGACCGTCTTAGAACAGAACGGCAAGCTCTTAGATTGGATGCAGGAGCATTGGTCTAAGTTGTTGGAAGAAATAAGAAAATAGAGCTTAAAAGGCTTTACTGAGCACGGGTTCCGGCCTAGCCTTTACTTCTTAAGAGGGCATTCAGATGCCTTCGCACAACTTACAGGAGTGAAGTATGAAGATGAATGCTGAAGATAACACTGCCCGTCCCTCGGCATCGCGGAACACTGATCCGTGGACCATCTGGCGCGACTTCGTGTTGAAGCCTGACACCGCCTTGAATGCTGGCTACCCAATGCCGAAAGATACCGAACCGATGGTGATTGTCGGGATGAATTTGATTTGAGGTTATACAACCGAGTCAGGTCGGCCTTTTACTTATTCCTGGTTTCGGCCTGACGTCGGGGCGAATAATCGCTTTCAACAATTCGTCGTATGGAGAAGGCCAGCTCTCTTTCTCAACGAATGAAACTCGTCCAACACTTAGAAATTTACGCAATACTTGGCTGCAACACAGGTCATAATTTGAGTTTCTCTTCGGCGAGTTCAGAAGGGACTTTGATCATCAGTCAGCCGTCTCCAGCATGTTACTTTCGGTACCGAGCAGTGTTTTGCTGCAAAAGGGCTCCCAGGTAGTTCTGCTGAGGCTTTTGGGGATCAGAATACAACGATGCCAGTGCATTAGTTTGAAGTGGCGCATTGGCCCGCCGCATCGGTCGGCTCATGTCGTAGGAATTGTTCCGGCCAACTATCGCTGCGTTGTCAATTAGCCACTTCAATCCTATCGGGTTATTGGCGATGCGGTCCCACTGAACGACAGAGATTTGAACTTCGGGTTTCACTAGATTGTCGATTATTCGATTGGGAAGGTAAGGCCAGCGAACTTCGAATTCAGATTTCTTGTCTATTGCCACCCAATTGTAGGGGGTGTCAGGGATATCGGGATAGATAACCTGTCGCTCTCCATACATGCTTGAGTACCAATGCCCGTTATCTGCGGATGGTAGCATAACGACCAAAATGCCCGACCTGCTATTGTAACGCGTATTGATCATGCTGGATTTCAATTCCCAGTCGATGTGCTTACGACCTTTGGTTTCGGAGCCGCAAAGCAGTATGGTTACTTCAGCGTCGCGGAGATACTCATCTCGGATAAGTTCTCGGATAGACTGCGAAGAACGGCCATCATCTGCGATGTCGCCAGTATTTACTGACACATCTTGAAAGCAACCCGTCAAAATACTCATTTGTACCAGATGGTTCTTGGCCCATTGGTCGTTTCCGTGGTGGTAGCTGATAAAGGTCTTGGTCAAACTGCTGTCGTACCTCATGTGAAGAAAACCCCCTTAGCAATAAGACAGATGCCGATCGCGGCGATCGCCAACGTCAGCCAGTGCATAGAGCTTTTATTGAAGTCCCCATTGTCAGGTATCCCCGCATCTCCGATGTCTTCTCCGGCGGATCGGAGAACTTCGTTGTTGGCTCGGATGCCATCAGAAACGCGTTTCATTACGCATGCTATGGCGAAAACCGAACCGCCAATCAAAACCCAAAACCAAGATCCTGCGGTTTCGGGAGAAAGACGTATCGTTAGAGCAGCACCGGATCCAATAGCGATTAGAATTTGAATCATCTGGACCCTTAGTTTGTCGAGGTGACGCCAGACTTCATATCGCTGGCGATAAACCTCTAAAATGTTGTCTGACATCGTTGCTCCTCTTGGCGATCGTTTCCCTCCTCCCGGAACAAACGTAGAATATCGAACCGATTCGCTCAATATGAGACTTGTGGTTAGGCACGACATGTTGGGAAACAGTGACGTTTCCACACGTGATGTTGTCTAGATCACCTAAGCATCGACTTTATTGTGGTTTCCTTTTTTGTTCGCTTTGAATGTAGGTTCCATGCCGATATGCGCTTGGAAGCGAATGAGCATTGCGCTATTCACATGGAACAAGACCTTTTCCTAAGCCTATGTTAATCGTAAGCGAAGGGATATCAGCTAACTTATTGTTTCTTAAGCACGGCCCCGTGGCTCAACTGGATAGAGCAGCCCCCTCCTAAGGGGCAGGTTGCAGGTTCGAATCCTGCCGGGGTCGCCAGAAATCGTGAAAAGCACAAAAAATATCAAAGCTTTAACGGAATCTTGCGCTCCGACTGGTGACACATTAGGTGACACATGTCGAAGAATTGGTACAGATACGGCCCAATAACGATGAAAATCAAACACGTGGAGTGGCGTGGAGGTAGAGCGAACTACCGACGCAGAATTCCAGAAGAGTTGCAGCACCACTACAACGGCAGCCGCTACTATTTTGTTTCGTTGGGTACCAAGGACCCGGCTGAGGCGGCAAAAAAATCTCAACAGGTTACAGCCCAATTGGACCGCGAGTGGAGGCTATGGGCAACAATTGTATGCGAACACCTGTTTTTCCAAGAATAGCCGCCCTGTGTCCTGCAGAGGGCATTCGCAAAATAAGCTCGGTACTGTTGTCGGGGTTTCCAAGCCAGCCTTAAACACAGTAGTTCCACACAAACAGATGGAGCAAAGCTGAAGACTCGGCCAATTGCTGCCATCTGACCTACACGTTCAATGCCGCGGTTGCACTCCGCATAGCGGACATTGGTGTCGGACTGGCTCCAGGTTGTGGTTTAGGGAAATTAGTACATTGCTTGTAGTAGCCCCTGCATACCGTAAGCGAAGACAATTTAGGTTACTTGATTAATAGTCTCCTGACTGATGTCTCGCCAATACGTTCAGACCCTCCACTTCCCTTCTGCGTTCTTCGAACCTGGGGCCTTTGGGTTTCAACAGTTTTGCGCATTGCGGATACAAGTATGAACCGTCTTTGGTCGCTCTCACTTGAATGGCCTTGGCGTGTCTATGGCTGCGTTCGAAGTGTTCAGTGATGTTGTTGGATGTGATTTGAAAGCGCTGGGCTACCTCCAATAGCCTGGGCTTGGCCCTGAACCGTCTGGCCTTTCTGTACGTCGGTTGAGGATCGTCTGGGTTCATGGAGGCCCGGAAGTTGGTGAACCCGGATTCCTCCATCAGTTCCATTTCTATCCAATACTTCCGAAGCTTGGTGAAATTGTCGGAACTGACCAGTGTTTGGGCCAGTTCGTCCTTGTCGGCTGGCCGATACATGAAGCCCTGTGAAGCCTCATTGCCGCTGTGCTTGATGAGGTCTGCAGCCAAGGCACCTATGGCCAGCGTGAAGGTCTCTGCATCCTTCTGCCTTCTGGCGCGTTTGCGTGGATGAAAGTCTGCCTCATGTGCCAAGGTCAGGTCTGCGAGTTCAGAAACGAAGTTCTTAGCCGCTTCAGTTGCCGCAGATCGGTCTAAGGTAGAAAACTTCGCTTGATTCAGTGTGTCTCGGTACTGAGCGACGACTTTAGCCTGATCGTTGCTTTCCATTCGCTTTTTCGTGTCTGGTTGGCCGATTTGCGTTTTCTGTTTTCCAAATCCGATGTGTGGAATTTCGGCATCTCGTCGAGATGATCAACCCACAAACGGCAAACGCCGGAGTACGATTATTCCGATCAATATGTGTGGGAAAGTGTTGTACCAGATGTAGTTGAGTTAAATGGAGTCCCTAGTTGGGGCAGACCTAACCCGTTGTTTTAAATAGAGTAAGAGCCGTCTAAGCTACTGCATCTTGTCGGGAAAATCCATATCGGAGACTTATGAAGCTTAGGCGGCGCCGACGATGCGCAACAACTCAACAGATAGGAAGCATACTGAATCTCAGTTGTTGCGCTATCAACTTAGTTATCCTCCTATTTCAGAAGCATAAACCACGTTGCCAACATTTTCGGTTACGGGTACGTAGCAAGCCCCCTCAGTAGGTCGTCTTTGAGCACCTCTAAGCTTGGTGAGAACTCCCTGAGGCAGTTTCTCAGTGTTACACTTTGGAAGTTCGACTGCTGAATATCCCCTGGAAGCTAAGCACCTTGCCAAATAGCCAACCCGCAGCTTTGAATTCGCGTCATATGTGTACGTTTGTCCACCGTAAGTCTGCCCGCCAGTTGTGTTGCACTGAACGGTATAACCAAGATTGTAGCAATTTGTTTGGACGGGAGTCGTGTACGTTGGCGTAGTTCCAACCCTTGTATCTGTAGGGACAGCTTGTGCCGCGGCCACTCTGCAATCGAAGTAGTCGTTATCCGCTCGAGATACAGAAACACCTTCTTGATAGATGTAGAGGTCGGTAGGAGCTTCACACGCAGTCAGTACTAAAAGGCACAGCACCCCGATGCCCTTCACTGTGTTTTGGTGCATTTTTTTCTCGTTGGTCTTTTAGTTTCTAGTAGTGCCATATTGGTACTTGTCGCTATGGGCAGTATAAATATGTGAATTGAACAACTGTTTAGATGTTGCCGAAATGCACACCTATCTATTGCCCGTGGAAAAGCAATTCATGAAATTGGTTGTTTAAGTGCGCGTATCTTGCTGCATGTGCAGTGCAATCATCGACACTCAATGAAAGTTGTAAAGCTAGTTGCCAACTCAGCGAGCTCTTCTGGCTCTAACCGCCTATCATCCAAGCTTAGTTTAGCCTCAACGCCATTTTGAGCGAGGAAAAGGAGTGCTACCTCACCCCTAATGGCAAAATTGACATTCTGGGGAACGTCACCCAACGCGTCTGCTACTTTGAGCTCATTCAACTTTGAAACCACAACTCCAACGACTTCACCGTCAGACGCGAGGAGTGGACCACCTGAGTTTCCGCTTTGAATCGGACTCGTAATCTGCATCGTAACTGGGTCTCCTCCCAAGCCTTTTAGGGATGATACAGAACCTCTTGTAATATTTAGGCCACCTAACATACCGGCATACGGGTACCCAGCAGCGGTAACATCCGAGTTCAGTTTTGCGGAACTAGCCGAGAAAACTGCGACTTCCTTGTTTTCGAACGCCTCAGACACTAGAAGCGCCAGATCAAACTCTTGAGAAAAGGCGACTAATTTAGCATTTCGCCCGTCTACAGTAATGGTTGTACACCCTTCAACCACGTGCGCATTCGTCAAAACGTGCCCGACCGCAGACACGACGAATCCACTACCTGCGCTTCCTGATACGTTTTTCCTATTGGAAGGTGGGACTTCGGCTGTTTTCGCTTGGCTTTCGTCTGATTGTTCTAATGCGTCAATTGTTGTTTTGACTACATAATCAAGCTTACCGCCAATGGTGAAGGAAAGCTTCTGTACTCGTTTTGCAGAAATGCTTGACGATACCGCCCCAAGGATAGCCGCATCTTGTTCACTGGACGATAGCATTACCGTCGACCATGATCCGTTTACGAAATCAGAACGAGTGTAGAGAATTGAACCGTCTCGATCTGTGGCGGAGGAAACCGCCAAGTTCTGTTTTCTTACAGAGTATGGCTGCGTCGCTCCCTCGTGAGTACTCAATGTGAAATCGTGTAGCTTTTGGGTCGTTTCTCGATTGTGTACGCCCATGGAAATCGCAAGAGTGCTACTTTTATGGCGGTAATTCAAAAAGTAGTCCGTGTCGGCATCGCGAACTATGGTTTTCTCGGGCCACAGAAGCGACAAACCTAGACCAGGAAAATAGTTGAACTCCCAACCGTCGTTCGACAGTCGCTCAAATAGCGACCAAGCAAGCATCGCCATGTGCCAGTCTGCGGGTGCAGTTTCAAATTCGCTTTGTGAGTACCTGTTTAGCGCTCGATCGCTAATTCGCCCCCATGCCCCATCTAACAACCCGTGATAGTGCCCTTCAAACGCTAAGGCCGTCTGAAGAAAACGCTTGTCTTCGTAAGTTAGGTTACTCGCATCAAAATCCCTGAAGAGAACCTCGAAATCTTGGGATAGCGCCTCATTCGCTGTTTCCAGCCAGAGAAACAAAGGCAAAATCAGGTAAATTATGTTCTTCAATCTGGGCCGTGCCAACGTAGGAGCCTCGAACGAATGTTAGCGTTTTGTTAACCCTAAAGTCTGATAGAGATACTTCCTTGACCACCCCTACTTGGCAAGACTTTTTGCTATTACACTAGGCTATGACCAAATTCCAACAGTGCCCGCATCAGAGCATTTTATGCGTCACGGATAGTGTTACCTTGCAGGGCAAATACCCAATCATCGTTCACAATTTGAGCTAGTAGTTTTGGGCCAGGAGTAGTCTGAAGAAGGCGTCAATTTTACCGAAGGTGTCAGCAGTAGACTTCAAAGCCCCAAAAAAAGAATGGTGACACAAAGGGTGACGCCCACACTTTTCTCGTTGACCTAAGTTACTGTAAATAAATAATATTAACCGTACTGCGCGCGGTAAACAATCCTGCCGGGGTCGCCAAAAAAATCAAAATGTTGTGCCAAAATAGCCAGAAGTATGCGCAAAAGAACGAAATAGTGCGCGCAAGGTGGTTGGCCGGATGACGCGATAGCCGGCTTTCCGCAGAAAACGTAGCTTGAAAGCACTTGCTTGCGAGTCGCGCTCTTTCGCCCGAGCAGCTCGCTACCCGCTACCCTTCGACCCCTGATTTGACACGTCGCCCCGGATTGCGCCACTGGAGCCACGCAGGCTCCGGAACCCTTCAGACCCACCCCCACTACCATGACGGTGTGGCGGGCTCCGCCCGTGTCCGGTTCGATCACCAGCGCATCTTGAGCCGCCAGTCCGATAGAACAATGATTTCCCGATCAACAAGCCTGTGTGGCCACATCAAGACAGCTTGCGGCAATACCGCGTTTTGGGAAATTTTTCATTATAGGGGAATGGTGCCCAGGAGAGGACTCGAACCTCCACGTCCATACGGACACTAGCACCTGAAGCTAGCGCGTCTACCAATTCCGCCACCTGGGCAGGTGTCGTGGAGGGGCGTTTAAGCCTAGTCGCGGGGGGCGTCAACAGGATTCGAACAGATTTTTGAAAGTTTTTTTGCCGCCGCCGAAATCGGTTCGGGACCCCTGGGCCAAATGCGGGGTTTTCGTCGCTTGCGCGGCGTTATTGCGCCTTGTTTGCAGCGCTTGCGGACGGTAGATCACATCAAGACCCACACAGTAGGAGCGCTGTCATGTCCAAACTGGTCACGATTTTCGGTGGATCGGGATTCGTCGGTCGCTATGTCGCGCGGCGCATGGCGAATGAGGGGTGGCGCGTCCGCGTCGCGGTTCGGCGCCCGAACGAGGCCATTTTCGTCAAGACCTATGGCGTCGTGGGGCAGGTCGAGCCGATCCTGTGCAACATCCGCGACGACGCTTCGGTAGCAAATGCAATGCGGGGCGCGGATGCGGTGGTGAACTGCGTCGGTGTTCTGAACGATCTGGGTAAGAACGGCTTTGAGGCGGTGCAGGCCGAAGGGGCCGAGCGGATCGCGCGTCTGGCCGCGCAGCAGGGAATCAAGCGGATGGTGCATATTTCGGCCATAGGCGCGGATCCCGATTCCGACAGCGAATACGCGCGCACCAAGGCACAGGGCGAGGCCGGCGTTCTTACCCATATGCCCGACGCCGTCATCCTGCGGCCCTCGGTGATCTTCGGGCCCGAGGATCAGTTCTTCAACCGGTTCGCGGGAATGACCCGGATGTCGCCGTTTCTGCCGATTTTCGGTGCCGACACCCGGTTCCAGCCGGTCTATGTGGATGACGTGGCGCAGGCCGCGATCAAGGGCGTGTTGGGGCAGGCCGAGCCGGGGATCTACGAGCTGGGCGGCCCCGAGGTCAAAACCTTCCGCGAGCTGATGCAGCAGATGCTTGGGGTGATCCACCGCGGCCGTATCATCATCGGCCTGCCGTTCTGGGTGGGGCGGATCATGGCCGGGGTTCTGGACATCGTGAAATTCGTCAGCTTCCAGCTGTTTCCGAACAACATCCTGACCCGCGACCAACTGAAGAATCTGCGCCGCGACAATGTCGTGTCGGAGGGGACGAAAGGTTTCGCCGATCTGGGGATCGAGCCGGCCACGCTTGAATCGGTGCTGCCGGAATACCTGTGGAAGTTCCGCCCGTCGGGACAGTACGACGAGATCCAGAACTCGGCCCGAAACCTGCGGGCCTGATCAGCCGTAAGCGATGCTCAGCAGGACAACGCCCAGGATCACGCGATAGATCACATAGGGCGTGAAGCTGACGCTGCGCAACAGCCGCATCATCAGGCTTAGCGCCAGCAGGGCCGAGACGAAGGCGAACACGGCGGCAATCGCGCTGTCCTTGGCCAGTTGGGTATCGGCCTGATCGATCACGTCCAGCGACAGCAGAGCACCCGAGGCGAGGATCGTCGGGATCGACATCAGCATCGCGATGCGCGCGCCGTCCTCGCGGGAATAGCCCAGATGCCGCGCGCCGGTGATGCAGATCCCCGACCGTGAGGTGCCGGGAATCAGCGCCAGAACCTGCCACAGGCCCAAGATCACCGCATCGCGCAACCCCCAGTCGGCGGCCTCTTTGGTCTGGGGGCCTTTCTGGTCCATCCAGTACAGCAGCAGCCCGAAGCCCAGCATCGTCCATCCGATCACCGCCACGGACCGCATCGCGCTGCTGAGCCCGGTCAGGTGCAGGATGGCACCGACGATGACGGTCGGGATGGTGGCCACGATCAAGGCCAAGGCCAATCGCGATTGCGGGGTGTCGATGCGTCCGCGCAACGCACAGGGCAGGCCTGCAAGGGCCAGCTTAACGTCGCTCCAGAAATACAGAACCACCGCGCCCAAGGTGCCCACATGCACCGCCACGTCGATGGCCAGGCCCTGATCGTCCATCCCGGTGAGGCTGGGTAGCAAGATCAGGTGGCCCGAGGACGAGATCGGTAGAAACTCGGTGATACCTTGGATGATCGCCACCAGAATCAGCTGAAAAAGACTCATCCGCACACCTGCCCGCTGTCACGTTTTCTTTGTCCGCAATGGGTATAACTGGCATGATGAAAAGGAAAGCGCCGAGATGGGTCCGAAGCGGACATAAAAAACAAAAAAATCTGGGTGCTCACGGCGCATTTCCAGCATTTTTTTGAATTTAGGTCAGTACAGTTGACTTTTCATTCGAAAAGCTGTCGCCTAAAGAAACTCGACCAAGCCAATTCATGGAGTCTGACCGTGGCCAAGCAACCGATGCTGAAATTCGTGCAGATCGATCGTAACATGCCCCAAAAGCGTGCTGCTGATGACCGCAAGGATGACTTCCACGAAATCTATGCCGAGTTCGCCGCGGAAAAGGCCGCCGAACAGGCCAGCCGTTGCAGCCAGTGTGGGGTGCCCTATTGCCAGTCGCACTGCCCGCTGCACAACAACATCCCCGACTGGTTGCGCCTGACCGCAACGGGGCGGCTGGAGGAGGCCTATCAGACCAGCCAGGCCACCAACACCTTCCCCGAGATCTGCGGTCGCATCTGCCCGCAGGACCGCCTGTGCGAGGGCAACTGCGTCATTGAACAATCCGGCCACGGAACGGTGACCATCGGCGCGATCGAAAAATACATCACCGACACCGCGTGGGACAAAGGTTGGGTCAAGCCGGTCTCGCCAGCCGCCGAGCGCCCCGAAAGCGTGGGTATCATCGGTGGCGGCCCCGGCGGTCTGGCGGCGGCGGACATGCTGCGCCGGGCCGGGATCCAGGTTACGGTCTATGATCGCTATGACCGCGCGGGCGGGTTGCTGATGTATGGCATTCCGGGCTTCAAACTGGAAAAGGACGTGGTTCAACGCCGCAACGAACTGTTGGCCGAGGGTGGCGTGACCTTTGAGTTGAACTGCAACGTGGATGCGGCCAAGTTCGCCGAGATCCGCGCCAAGCATGACGCCGTGATCATTGCAACGGGCGTCTACAAGTCGCGGGATCTGTCCATGCCCGGCAGCGGTCTGCCTGGCATCGAAAAGGCGATCGATTTCCTGACTGCCTCGAACCGCAAAAGCTTTGGTGACACGGTGCCGGAATATGACAGCGGCCGCCTGAACGCCAAGGGCAAGAAGGTGGTCGTGATCGGCGGCGGCGATACCGCGATGGATTGCGTGCGCACCGCGATCCGCGAGGGCGCGACCTCGGTCAAATGTCTGTACCGCCGCGACCGGGCGAACATGCCAGGTTCGCAGCGCGAAACCCAGAACGCCGAGGAAGAGGGCGTGATCTTCGAATGGCTCAGCGCGCCCAAGGGGTTCGTGGGCGATGAGCGCGTTACCGGTGTAATAGTGCAGAAGATGCGCCTGGGCCAACCCGACGCGACTGGCCGTCAAACGCCCGAAGTGATCGAAGGCGCGGATTACGTCGAAGAGGCCGATCTGGTCATCAAGGCGCTGGGCTTCGAGCCCGAGGACCTGCCCACCCTGTTCGGCCAGCCCGACCTGCCCGTGACCCGCTGGGGCACCGTCAAAGCCGCGTTCGAGACCGGCGAGACCGAGATGGACGGCGTCTATGCTATCGGTGACATCGTGCGCGGTGCCTCGCTGGTGGTCTGGGCGATCCGCGACGGCCGTGACTGCGCGCAGGCCATCATCGACCGGTTCAACGGCAAGGCCGCGCTTGCGGCCGAGTGACACCGCAGCCCAGCGACAGGAGCGACAGGATGCCCGAATTGCAAGGCCAATGCATGTGCGGCGCGGTCACCGTTACCGCGACCCCCGCCCGCGACGCGCTGGGCGCCTGCCATTGCGACATGTGCCGCCGCTGGACCAGCAGTGCGCTGGTCACCTTTCCGGCACAGCCGGGCTATGCGGCGCTGGGGCCGGTCAAGACCTTCACCTCGTCAGACTGGGCCGAACGCGCCTTCTGTGAGGAGTGCGGCTCGGCCCTGTGGTACCGGATCACCCTGCCGGGCGAGATGCACGGCCAGACACAGATCGCGGCCGGCCTGTTCGACAACGCGGCCGGCAACACGCTGAAACTTGAACTTTACATCGACAAGAAGCCCGAGGGTTACGCGTTCGCAGGTGAACGCCGCCAGATGACCGAAGCCGAGGTCATGGCCATGTACGCCCCGTCGGAAGAAGGAGACAGCCAATGACGAAATATGATGCCGATTGGGTCCGGGCCGAGGAAGCCAAGCGCAAGTGGATGGCCGAAAACGGTCTCTATTCCGAGCAGGAAGAGCATTCCTCGTGCGGGGTCGGCCTGGTGGTTTCGGTTGACGGCAAGAAAAGCCGCAAGGTGGTCGAGGCCGGGATCAATGCGCTCAAGGCAATCTGGCACCGCGGTGCGGTGGATGCCGACGGCAAGACCGGCGACGGCGCGGGCATCCATGTGCAGATCCCGGCCCCCTTCTTCTATGACCAGATCCGCCGCACCGGGCACGAGCCCAAGATGGACCAGCTGATCGCTGTGGGGCAGGTGTTCTTGCCACGCACCGATTTC
>NZ_JBXWRZ010000013.1:0-74068 GCF_059613165.1 Ruegeria sp. BHSB172 | reverse complement strand
TTGATCGCCTCGGCGCGGCCGATGAAGGTCGCTTCCTCGGTGATCTCCTGCGTATAGGCCGCCGCGATCGAGACCTTGGGGGGCGGCGCGCTGGAGCCTTCCTGCGCCGATGCCGGCTGCATCAGGCCAATCGCAATGATGGCGGCAACCAACCGTCCCGCACGACCAACGGCGCGGGGCAGAGGAGAGCGGCTCGGCGGGGAAACAGGGTTCATGACAATTGCCTCATTCAATGCGGGCGCGGGGCCCGGATCTGCTGTCCGGTTCCGAGGGCCCAGACGAAATTTATCGTCAGGATGGAGGCAAAGGGATTATTTCTCAAGCCTTTGATTGTGCAGGTTTGGCGCGTTCGAAAAAAAACGGGGGCCAGATGGCCCCCTGTTGCACCCCGTCGCTGCGCGGGTCAGGCGCGCGTTCCGGCAAAACGTGTTTGCCAGTCTTCGCGCTGTTCGTCGGTGATCTTGGCGAACAGAACGTCCGGCACCGTGAACGCGTGTCCGGCGGGCAGGGCGCCCAGCGCGGCAGCCACGTCCTCGGGCCAGCTGGTGTCGAGCGTGTTCATCGCGCTCAGCATCTTGGCCGAGGTCTCGGGAATGAACGGCGCGCTCAGAACCGCATAGAGCCGGATCAGGTTCAGGCCAAGGCGAACCTGCGCGGCGGCTTGCTCGGGGTCTTCCTTGAAGGTGGACCAGGGCGCAGCGGCCTGCAGGTATTCGTTGCCCGCGACCCAAATCGCGCGCAACTCCTGCGCCGATTTGCGGACCTCCATCGCCTCCATATGCGCTTCGTAGGCGCGGAAGCGCTTGGTCAATTCCTCGATCAAGGCCTGTTCGCGTTCGCCGTATGCACCGCCGGCCGGAACTTCTTCGCCGAATTTTGAGCGGCAGAACTTGGTGATGCGGCTGACGAAATTGCCCAGGACGTCGGCCAGGTCCTTGTTCACCGATTGCTGGAAGTTCTCCCAGGTGAATTCGCTGTCGCTGCTTTCGGGCGCGTGGCTTAGCAGCCACCAGCGCCAGTAGTCGGCGGGCAGGATGTCCAGCGCCTGGTCCATGAAGACGCCGCGGCCCTGGCTGGTCGAGAATTGTCCGCCATCATAATTCAGATAGTTAAACGATTTCAGGTGATCGACCAACTTCCACGGTTCGCCCGAGCCCAGGATGGTGGCTGGGAAGGACAGGGTGTGGAACGGCACGTTGTCCTTGCCCATGAACTGCACATAACGCACATCGTCGGCGCCTTTGTCAGTGCGCCACCAGCGTTCCCATTCCGCATCCGGCTTACCGTGGGCATCGGCCCATTCCTTGGCGCAGGCGATGTATTCAATCGGCGCGTCGAACCAGACGTAAAAGACCTTGCCCTCCATGCCCGGCCAGTCCTCATCGCCCTTCTTGACCGGGATGCCCCAGTCCAGATCGCGGGTGATGCCGCGGTCCTGCAGGCCGTCGCCGTCATGCAGCCATTTCTTGGCGATCGAGGTGGTCAGCACCGGCCAGTCGGTCTTGCTGTCGATCCAGGCGTCCAGCTGATCCTTCATCGCCGACTGGCGCAGATAGAGGTGCTTGGTCTCGCGCACCTCAAGGTCGGTCGAGCCAGAAATCGCGCTGCGCGGGTCGATCAGATCGGTCGGGTCCAGCTGCTTGGTGCAGTTCTCGCACTGGTCGCCGCGGGCCTTTTCGTAACCGCAGTTGGGGCACGTGCCCTCGATATAGCGGTCGGGCAGGAACCGACCGTCGGCGTTGGAATAGACCTGCTTTTCAGTCACTTCGCGGATCAGTCCGGCCTCGGCCAGCTTGCCGGCGAAATGCTGGGTCAGTTTGTGGTTCTGCGGGCTGGAGGACCGGCCAAAGTGATCGAAGCTGAGGCCAAAGCGCTTCGCGATGTCGGCCTGCACCTCGTGCATCTCGGCGCAGTATTCGGCCACCGGTTTGCCGGCCTTGGCGGCGGCCAACTCGGCCGGGGTGCCGTGTTCGTCGGTGGCGCACAGGAACATGACCTCGTTGCCGCGGCCGCGCTGGTAGCGCGCAAACAGATCCGCCGGCAGCTGCGAGCCGATCAGGTTTCCAAGGTGCTTGATCCCGTTGATGTAGGGAATTGCCGAGGTAATGAGAATCCGAGCCATGTTTGGTTTCCGCCTAACTGTCTGCGGGCGCTCTATCAAACCGGATCGGGAAATCCCAGCCCCAGATTGCTATCGACCTTCGCGCGACCTCTTGAGCAGCTTGCCGATGGTGAAGGATGTGCGCGGGGCATAGACGTAATGGGTCCGGTCCTCGGGGGTCGGGCGCGCACGCATCCGGCTCAGGCCGAACAGGATCAGGCAAAGATGCCCTGCCGCGATCAGGCCGAACAGGGCGGGCGGGCCAAATGCGCGGATCAGGGCCGAAGAGAGATAGGGGGCTGCGATGGCGCCCATCGCGTACCAGAACATCATGGCTGCCGCCAACTCGACCCGCTGTTCAGACGTAGCGAAGTCGTTTGCGTGGGCGGCTGACACCGAAAAGACGGGAAAGGTCGTGAACCCGAACAGCCCGGCGGCCAGCATCACGCCCATCGTTCCGCTTCCACCGGCGGCGGCGGTGACTCCACAAGCCAGAATGGCGGATACCGAAATCCACAAAAGAACCCAGCGGCGGTCGTATTTGTCGGCCAACCATCCGACCGGATATTGCGCCAACACGCCGCCCAGAACGAACGAGGCCAGGAAAAAGGCGATCTGGTCCACCGCCAGCCCCACGGCCTGGCCGTAGACCGGCCCGACCATTCGGAAAGATGCCGCGCTGATGGCCGACACGACGACACCTACCACCGCCAACGGCGAGCAGGCCCAAGCCAGCCCGGGACGGAGGCGCGGGGCCTTGGGCGTCGCCGGTTGCGTGGCTCGCGAGAGGGTCAATGGCAGCAGGGCCGCGCAGCACAGGATGGCCAGCACGTTGTAGGAGACATAAGAGGCCGGCGGCAGCACTGCGATGATCAGCTGCGCGGCCAAAGAGGCGCTGGCGTCGGCGATCCGGTAGGTACCCATGGCGCGGCCTCGGGTTTCATTGGTCACCTTGTCGTTCAGCCACGCCTCGATAACGGTATAGCAGCCAGCCACGCACAGGCCCGAGGCGACCCGCATCGCGGCCCAAGCATAGGGGTTTTCGGTCAGTGTATGACCGATCAGCCCCATCGCGCCCAGTGCGGTGCAGGCCGCGAAGGCGCGCGAATGGCCGACGCTGCCCATCAGGCGCGGCGCCCACCAGCAACCGACGAAAAACCCAAGGAAATGCGCCGACCCGAGCAGGCCGATCTGTTCGGTTGAGAACTCCAGCGTCAGGCCGGAAATGGCATCCAACGGGCCGACACCGCCGGTGGAAAGCTGCAATAGAATGACCGACAGGAAAAGGGCGGCAAAGGTAATGATCGTGCGCATGGTGTCCCTGTTTGAGCGTATCTTTCCGCGATGTGCGCGCCTATTCGACGCGCCGATGTCGTTTTCCGCCCGCCTCAGGTTTTTCGTTCGATTTCCGCGCGAATATCCAACCTGACTGTCGGTCCGACCAGATCGGCATATCCCGAAGCCCCGAATACGTGGCGGTTCAGCGCCCCCGTCAGGTGGATGTACAGGCGGTCAAGCTCGTCCCGCGCCGAGCCGGGCGGTCGGAACAGCGCGGCCTGAAGGGCGATTTGGCGGGTGAGGCCGCGCAGGGTCAGGTCTCCGGTGACAGTGGCGCCGTCGGAGATACGTCCGCCCCGGCCCAGGTGGATGCGGGTCGAGCGGAACCCGATCGCGGGAAACCTTGCGGCGTCCAGTACCTGTGGGCCCAGCATCGGTTCGCGCGCGAAGGGCAGGCGGGTTTGGGCCCGCGCCACGTCCAGAACGACCGTGGCGCGGCTGTTCCGCAGGCGGCGCGTGTCCACCCATACATCCGCTGATCGGATCGGCATGGTTCCGGTCTGGGGCGTGCCCGACAGATCGAAGGTGAAGGCGATCAGGGTTTTCGTGCGGGCGAGCACGTAGGGAACGGGTGCCGCGAGGGTCGGAGGCGCGGCCACCAGGGCTACAAGTGCGGCCATCAGGTCTCGGCGGCGCAGCCATGTCATGCGATGGCCCCTTGTTGGCGCGGGCGGGACCTGTGCAGCAACGTCAGGATGATGGCGATGTTCAGCCCGTTCCAAAGGATCCCGTTCACGAAAGCCAGTGTATACTGCCCGGTGACGTCATAGATCCAGCCCGACATCCATCCGCCCAGCGCCATGCCCAGGATGGTCATCATCATCACGAATCCGACCCGTGCCCCGGCTTCTTGCGGGGGCATGTA
Organism: Ruegeria sp. BHSB172; assembly: GCF_059613165.1. Taxonomy (NCBI): domain Bacteria; kingdom Pseudomonadati; phylum Pseudomonadota; class Alphaproteobacteria; order Rhodobacterales; family Roseobacteraceae; genus Ruegeria; species Ruegeria sp. BHSB172. The sequence continues at coordinate 69,764 of NZ_JBXWRZ010000013.1, read as the reverse complement.
TTCCCGGACGACCAGCGCATAGCTGGGCACGATGCCGCCCTGCGCCAGCCCGAACAGCAGGCTGATGACATAGAGCGACACCATCCCGTCATAGGGCAGGAACAGGAACAGGGCGATGCATTGCAGGATCGACCCGATCAGCAACGTGTGAACACCGCCCAACCTGTCGGCCACCAGCCCCGAAATGATCCGGCTGACCACGCCGCCCATCAGCATGAGCGACAGCATCTCGGCCCCGACTGCCGGGCCATAGCCCAGCCCCACGCAATAGGAGACGATATGGACCTGCGGCATCGACATGGCGATGCAGCAGCCGATCCCGGCGAGGCCCAGCACATATTGCAGTGTTCGCGGCGACAGGCCGACGCTGCGCGCGTTGATCTGCGCGGCGGCTGCGGCGGTGCCATGCGCCTCGGCCGGGACCTGCCGGCGCAGCAGCAGCGACAGCGGGATGACCACGATCAGGGTGATGACCGCCAGTGTCAGATAGACCTGCTGCCACCCGTCGCGGGCAAGGATACCAGACAGGAGCGTGGGCCAGATCGCGCCGGACAGATAGTTTCCGCTGGCCACCAGCGCCACGGCGATCCCGCGGCGGCGTAGGAACCAGTGCGAAATATCGGCGATCAGCGGGCCGAATCCGACGGCGGTGCCCAGACCCAGCAGCAGATGCGCCGCCGACAGCAGCGTGATCGTCGGCGCCCATGTTGCCAGCAGATAGCTGAGCGCGCTGAGGCCTGCGGCACCGATCAGCGCCTTGGTCACGCCCATTCGGTCCACCACCTGACCCAGCCACATGTTGCCAAGCGCAAAGCCGATCATGGTCAGCGTGTAGGGCATCGAGGCCTCGGCCCGGCTGGCGCCAAACTGGGTCTCGATTGCGGGCATCACCACGATCACCGCCCACATGCCCACATTGGCCACCGCCGCGATGGCCAGCGTGACCAGAAGGCGAAGCCAGGAATAGCGGCTGTCGTGGATCGGGTGGGTCATTCCGGCACGCTAGGACGCGGGTTGCGGTTTGACCAGTCACAACTTGCCTGTTCTGGGTCCGGTCGGTCAGGCGCAGGTTTCCTCGGCGCCGATCCGTTGCAGGTGCAGCCCGGCGCGCGGCGCGGTCTGGGTGGCGTGCCAACTGACCGGGGGCAGGGCGCGGGCGCGGCGGCGGGTCAGGGTCCAGCGGCGGGTCTGGCCCGTGTGCGCCGGGGCCATGTGCCAGCGTGTCTCGATCCCCTGCGCGCCGCCCTCGCCCGGGGTCAGCAGCAGGCCCAGCGGGGCCTGACCCATCGTGCCCCCCTGTTCGGCGGCCAGATGCATCCGTCGCACCGGCGTCAGACCCGGTGTCCCCGGCAGATCGCCGATCACCAACGGCACCGCCCCGCTGCGCAGCGCCTCCTCGATGCACCACAGCAGGTCCTCGGCCCGGGTGGGGCGGACGAATAGGAACCGGGCGGGATCGGCAAAGGTCATCATGCCGTCGGGGTTCAGCTGATCGGCCTCCCACGCGGGCGAGATCCACAGAACTGGCCCCTGCGCCTGACCGGCCAGCCACATGGCAAAGCTGCGCCGCGCGGGGCCGCAGGCCTCGTGCACGCGGGCCAGTTGCAGCGAAATCTCATCATGCAGGGTCAGCCCCGGCGCCGCGCGCGCCGGTTTGCGGCCAAGAAGATGCGTGGACATGGCCGAATGCTAGCATGTTCCTTATTTGTTCTCAAGCCCGAAGGCCGCCATTCAGCGCGATAGGATCATCCGGCCGTCGGCAAACTGGATGTTGGAAAAATGCTGCAGATAGTCCATGCCCAGCAGGGATTGGTCCATGTCGCCTTCGTTGACCCAGGCCGACACGTTGCGATCCGCGATGGGGCCCAATTCGAGGCTGTCCAGCCGCACAGGGGCGGTGCGCACCAAGCCATTGGCCGTGGCTGCGCGGCCCACGAAATTCATACTGTCCGGATCGATCCCCACGCGTTTCGCGTCACGGGGGCTCAGCACGATCTGGCTGGCGCCGGTATCCACCAAGAAGGTGACCGGTTTGCCGTTCACCAGCATCGGCAGATAGTAGTGCCCGTCAAACGATCGCGGCACCTCGATCACGTTTCCGGCCACGGCCAGTTGCGGCGTGGTGCCCACGGTCGAACGGATGTCATCCCAAAGGCCCACCACGGCGATGACGCCGATGAAGATGAAGACCCATGCCATGACCATTTGCAGGGTCTTGCCCAGCGATTGGCGGTTCTGGGTAAACAACCACAGCAGCAGCGCCCCGCCGAGCAGAGCCAGATAGGTCAGCCGTCCAAGATCATAACCATCCATCAGCACACCCAAAACCGCTTCATACCCTCGGAATATGGGGGGTCAGGCGGCAAAACCAAAGGCCTTGAGACCATCCAGGATGAACTGCACCGACAGCGCCGCAAGCAACATGCCCAGCAACCGCGTCAGCACGGTCAGCCCGGTCTTGCCCAGAATGCGCGCGATCAGGCCGCTGGACAGGAAGAACAGCAAGACAACTGCCATCACGGCAAGCATCACGCTGACAGCCGCAGCGATGCCCTGAATGCCGGGGTGCTCACCGGCCAGCAGGATGATCGTTGCGATCGATCCGGGCCCTGCCACCAGCGGAATGGCCAGCGGAAAGACTGAGGGGTCAGGGTGCTCTTCCTCTTCCGCACGGTCCTCGCGCCGTTTGTTGCGCCGCTCGAACAGCATGTCGAGCGCGGTCAGAAACAGCAATGCGCCGCCAGCGACCTTGAAGGCCTCCATCGAGATGCCGACAAAGCCGAGAACCGCCTCGCCGAAAGCGGCGAAGGCGATAAGGATGCCCGAAGCGGTCAGGCACGTGCGGTAGGCGACGCGGCGACGGGTGGCTGGGTCCATTCCTTGCGTCAGCGCGACGAAGATCGGTGCGGTGCCAAAGGGGTCGATCACAACGAACAAGGTTGTGAATGCGGTTATGAAGAATGCCATTTCGATCATGCGGCAGCCTCGGCGCTTTCGAGCCGTTCGGCGGCGGCGACCCACAGCGCTTCGGCGCGCTGTATGGCCTCGACCACCTCGGCAAACTTGCGGTTCCAGGTTTCCAGGTCACCGATCCGGTCATCTTCGTACAAGGACGGGTCGGACAGTTTGGCCGAGAGCTTTTCGTGCATCTCGGTCAGCTTCTCCAGCCGTTCCTCGCATTTCCGCAGGTCGGCCCGCAACGCCAGGATGGTATCGCGAGAGGCACGTTTGGGTTTGGCGGCCGGCTTTTCCCGCGTCGGCGGCTTGTCGCGCGCCAGCAGCATCTGGCGATAGGCTTCCAGGTCGCCGTCGAAGGGTTTGACCGTGCCGTCCGAGACCAGCCACAGCCGATCGGCCACCAGCCCCAGCAAGTGCATGTCGTGACTGACCAGAACCACAGCACCGGAATAGGCGGTCAGCGCTTCGACCAGCGCCTCGCGGCTTTCGATGTCGAGGTGGTTGGTGGGTTCGTCGAGGATCAGCATGTGCGGCGCGTCGATCGTGGCAATCAGCAGCGACAGCCGCGCCTTCTGCCCGCCCGACAGGCGACCCACCTCGGTTTCGGCCTGATCTGCGCCAAGGCCGAACCCCGCCAGGCGCGCGCGCAACTGGGCCGGGGTTTCGGTCGGGCGCAGGCGCCGCAGGTGATCCAGCGGGGTTTCGTCCACATGCAGCTCGTCCACCTGATGCTGGGCGAAATACCCGATGCGCAACTTGCTGCTGCGGGTCATCTTGCCCGCCATCAGCGGCAGCCGGTCCGACAGCAGCTTGGACAAGGTCGATTTGCCTTGCCCGTTCTTTCCCAACAGAGCGATCCGGTCGTCTTGATCGATGCGCAGGTTCAGGCGGCGCAGCACCTCGGTATCGCCATAGCCGGTCACGCCGCCCTCGATCTGGATGATCGGCGGCGACAGTTCCTCGGGTTCGGGGAATGAAAAGGCGCGCAAGGCGGCCTCTTGCGGGGTCGAGATCAACTGGATGCGTTCAATCATCTTCAGCCGCGATTGTGCCTGAACGGCCTTGGACGCCTTGTAGCGGAACCGGTCAACGAAGCTCTGCAAATGGGCGATGCGGGCCTTGGCTTTGGCGTTTTGGGCTTCGGCCTGGGCCAGACGTTCGGCACGGCGGGCAGCGAACTTGTCATAGGGGACCGCGTAATAGGTCAACTGGCGGTCTTCCAGATGCAGGATCGAGCCGACCGCCCGGTTCAGCAGGCCCCGGTCGTGGCTGATGACGATCACCGTATGCGGATATTTCGCCAGATAGCTTTCCAGCCACAGCGCGCCTTCAAGGTCCAGATAGTTGGTTGGTTCGTCCAGCAGCAGCAGGTCGGGCCGGGAAAACAGCACGGCGGCCAGCGCGACACGCATCCGCCAGCCGCCGGAAAAGGCCGAGCAGGGCATCTGTTGCTCGTCATCGTCAAAGCCGAGGCCCTTGAGGATCGACGAGGCGCGGGCCTCGGCCGACCAGGCGTCGATATCGGCCAGCCGGGTCTGGATCTCGGCGATGCGGGTCGGATCGCTTGCGGTTTCGGCCTCGGCCATCAGGATGGTCCGTTCGGTATCGGCTGCCAGGACCGTGTCGATCAGCGATACGTTTGACGACGGAACCTCTTGCGAAACACCGCCGATCCGCGCGCGGCGGGGCAGGGTGATGCTGCCCGATTCCAGCGCCAGCTCGCCCCGGATCAGGCGGAACAGCGTGGTCTTGCCTGTGCCGTTGCGGCCGACCAGACCGACCTTGTGGCCTTCTGGAATGGTGGCGCTGGCGCCCTCGAACAGGGGGCGGCCCTCGACCGCATAGGTGATGTTTTCGATCCGTAGCATGAGTGCGGTGTGGCGCAGGGCTCGGGAAGTGTCAATTGCGTGCTCAACAAGAGGCTTTCCAACCGCTGCGGTCCATGTTAGGCGGCGCGCGGTATATTCCGGCGCGGATCAGTTCGCGCCGTCAGATTAAGGAGACGCCCGCATGGCACTGGAACGCACTTTCTCGATCATCAAGCCCGACGCAACCCGCCGTAACCTGACCGGCAAGATCAACGCCAAGCTGGAAGAAGCCGGCCTGCGCATCATCGCGCAGAAGCGCATCCACATGACCAAGGAACAGGCCGGCAAGTTCTACGAAGTCCACAAGGACCGTCCGTTCTATGACGAACTGTGCGAATTCATGTCGTCGGCTCCGGTTGTGGTGCAGGTTCTGGAAGGCGAGAACGCCATCGCCAAGAACCGCGAAGTCATGGGCGCCACCAACCCGGCAGACGCGGCCCCCGGCACCATCCGCGCCGAGTTCGCGGAATCGGTGGGTGAAAACTCGGTCCACGGTTCGGACGCACCGGAAACTGCAGCCGTCGAGATCGCTTATTTCTTCTCGGGCATCGAGCTGGTCGGCTAAGCCGTCAGTCATTTGACATCGAAGAGGGTCGCGCCCGCTGCCGGGTGCGGCCCTTTTTCGTGCCGCGTCAGCCCTCGGGCGTAAGGTCAGAGGCCGAGACGCGCACGCCGACGGCGTCCAGCTCGGCGACCAGTTTCGAGACGGGCGCCGTTTTCGCGCCGGCCTTGATGCGGTCGAACCTTGCGCGCAGCGCCTTTTTCTCGTCGCCCTTGCAATCGTTCCATGGGCGGCCCTGCAATCCCATGACCAGAACGTAGTAGCCGATGAAATGCGGGCGGGTTCCGGCCTCGATCAGCCTTGCATAAACAGCATCGGCGCCCAGTTCGCGCAGTTCCTCGGCCGAGTGGATGCCGGCGCGGGCGCAGGCCTGTTCAAAGGCGGGACCGAGATTGCGGATCGAGGACACGGGGCTGGGCATGGCGTCTGTCTAGCGGCGGTCGGTGGCGATGTCACGCTTGTCCGAGGTCTCGGCCTGAGATACCCAAGGCGGGGGAGCATACGGCAGGGGAGGACGGAATGAACGCATTTGATGTGGCACAGGCGGCGCGGCAGCTTGATCTGACCGATCCGCCCGAGGGGTTCGTCGAGAATCCGTTTCCGTTCTACGACGCGCTGCTGGACCATGCGCCGGTTCTGCCGCAGCCAGACGGGTCGGTTTTGTTGAGCCGTCACCGGGATCTGGACCGGATTTATCGCGACACCAAGCTGTATTCGTCGGACAAGAAGGCTGCGTTCGGCCCGAAATTTGGCGTGGGATCCCCTCTGTTCGAGCATCACACGACCTCGCTGGTGTTTTCCGATCCGCCTTTGCATACGCGGGTGCGCAAGATCATGACATCGGCGCTGACCCCGCGCGCGATTGCCCGGATGGAGCCGGGTCTGATCGAGACGGTGGATCATCTGCTGGACGCGATGGCCGGAAAACCCAAGGTCGATCTGATCGAGGATTTCGCTTCGACCATTCCGATCCAGATCATCGGCAACCTGCTGGACGTTCCGATGGAGGAACGCGGGCCGCTGCGCGACTGGTCGCTGGCCATTCTGGGCGCGTTGGAGCCGGCGTTGACCGACGAGCAACTGGCGCGGGGCCATGCGGCGGTCGAGGAATTCAAGGCGTATCTGACCGACCTCGTCGCGCGGCGGCGGGCGGCGCCGGGCGATCCCGAGACCGACGTGCTGACCCGGCTGATCCGGGGCGAGGGGGCGGACGAAAAACTCAGCGAAACCGAGCTTTTGCAGAACTGCATTTTCATCCTGAATGCGGGGCACGAGACCACGACGAACCTGATCGGCAACGGTCTGGCGCTTCTGAACGACCACCCGGAGCAGAAACAGCGCCTGCTGGACGACCCCGAGCTGATCATGCCAGCGGTCGAGGAAATCCTGCGCTTTCGCTCGCCCAACCAGTTCGGAAACCGCGAGACGACCGAGGATATCGAGATGGACGGGCTGACGATCCCGGCGGGCACCAACCTGCACCTGTGCATCGGCGCGGCGAACCGCGACCCCGAGGTGTTCGACGACCCGAAGCGGTTCGACATCACGCGCAAGCCAAACCGGCACCTGGCCTTTGCAGGTGGGCCGCATGTTTGCGTCGGGCTGACGCTGGCGCGGATGGAAGGGCGCATCGCCATCGGACGACTGCTGGCGCAGTACCCAGGCTATCGCCTGTTGAACGGGCGGGTGCGAGGCGGGCGGATCCGGTTCCGCGGATACGCCTCGCTGCCCGCGGAATTGTAGGCGGGGTCCTTGGAGGCGCGGCGGATCAGGATTTGGACAGGTTCAGCGTGACTTCCAGCCCCGGATCGGCGTTGCGGGCGCTGAAAGTGCCGCCATGCATCCGCGCGATGGCCGCCACCAGCGCCAGCCCCAGACCCGAGTTGCGGCTGCTGCGGGCCGGGTCCAGCGTGACGAAGGGCTGGTCCAGCCGGCCCAGATCGGGTTCAGGCACGCCGGGACCCATGTCGCGGACGCTCAGCCTAGCGTGCCTGTCGAGGTCTCCCAACTCTACCTTGATGCTGGTGCCCTCGGGCGCGTAGCGCAGGGCGTTTTCCAGCAGGTTGGACAGCGCCTGAGACAGAAGCGGCCGGTGACCGAGGATAGGGGGCGCGGTGCCGGTCAGGCTGATTTCAACGCCCTGATCCGCGGCGACGGGTTCATAGAGCTCGACCACGTCCGCAGCCAGTTGACCAAGATCGACCTGTTCGAACTGCTCGCGGCCCAGCCCGGCCTCGGCCCGCGAAATCTCGGTCAGTTGCCCCAGGACCCGAAGAATATGGTCGATCTCGGCCGTGGCGCGGGCGGTGTCGGCCTCGCGTTCGCTGTCGTTTCGCTGGCTGTCGCCCAGCGCCTCGACCCGCTGCCGGAGCCGCGACAGCGGCGACCGCAGATCATGGGCGATGGAGTTGGACGTGGTCCGCAAATTGTTCACCAGGTCCTCGATCCGGTCCAGCATGGCGTTGAGCATGGCCGAAACCTGATCGAACTCGTCGCCGGTGCCGCGCTGAGGCATTCTCTGCGTCAGGTCGCCCGACATGATGGAATCGGCCGTATCGGCGATGTCCCGCAGCCGGGAAAAAACCAGCCGGGTCAGTAGCCAGCCCGTCAGGATACTCAGCGCCAGGGCGGCCCCCAGCGCCAGCGCGACCGATTGGAACAGAACCCTGTCGAACTGTTGACGGGCCAGCGCATCGCGGCCCACCAACAAACGCTCGCCGCCGCGCAGGCGGATGGATGCGGCCGAGACCGGAACCATCTCATTCGTCTCGGTTTTTCGTAATTCCAGTTCGGTCCAGCCGCTGCCCGGTGTCACGCCCTCGGGCCAACGGGCAAGATTGCCCGCAAGGACATTGCCGAACCGGTCGGTCAGCAGATACAGCGCATCGCGCTCTGACGCCGAGGGCAGGCGGCGCTCGATGGCCGTCATCAGCCCGATCAGGCCGAGCCGTTCGTATTCGTCGGCCAGCCCGGTCAGTTCGGCCGAAACGACCGAGCGTGTCTCGCCGTCGATTGTCCGGGTCGCCGTCACATAGACCAGCGCCAGCACCGTCGCGGTCAGCAGCGCGCTGAGCACCATGCTGAGCAGCACCAGCCGGGTGCGGGAATTGTGAAACGAAAATCTAAGCTGTGCCATCGGACATCATGTATCCCGCGCCGCGCACGGTTTCGATCAGGGGTGTCTCGCAGGGATCGTCTAACTGTTTGCGCAGTTTCGAGATATGCACGTCGACGACGTTGGTGTTGGGGTCGAAATGATAGTCCCAGACGCCTTCCAGCAGCATCGTGCGCGACACCACGCGGTTTTTGCGCCGCAAGAAGAACTCGAGAATCTGGAATTCGCGCGGGGTCAGGGTGATCTCGCGCCCGTTGCGGGTCACCTTGCGGGTCAGAAGGTTCATCTCGAGGTCGCGGCACCTGAGGGTCGGGGTCTCTTCGGATTCCTGAGGGCGGCGCAGCAGCGCCTCGATCCGGGCATGGAGTTCCTGGAACGAGAACGGCTTGACCAGATAGTCGTCGGCGCCGGCGCGCAGGCCCTTGACCCGCTCGTCCACCGCGCTCATGGCGGTCAGCATCAGAACGGGGGTCTTGATCCCGGCTGCGCGCAGCGATTTCACCAGCGCCAGCCCGTCCAGTTCGGGCAGCATCCGGTCCAGGACGATTGCGTCGAACCCGCCATCGGTAGCGTGATACAGCCCGTCGCGCCCGTTGGTGGCGGTTTCGATGGCATAGCCTTCCTCGGCAAACCCCTTGGCGATGAATTCCCGCGTGTCCCCGTCGTCTTCAACGATCAACAAACGTCTGCTCATGGTCGGATATCCTTTTGCTCGGGATATAAGCATGTGGGGCCGTCAAAGAATACTGCCGGGCGCGGAAATCGCACCCGGCAGCCCCGTCGCACGCGGACATGACGTGCGGGCGGGGGGATGCGCGCGCCGATATCCCCATCATGCGGCGCGCGCGGGGACAAGCGTCAGGCCACCTCTACGGCAACGAAGATCTGGTTGCCGCCTCGATTGATCAGCACCAGCGCCGGGCCGTCCTTCTGGTCGCTCAGCGCCTTTTTCAGATCCTGAGGCGTGTCGATCTCGGCGCGGCCTAGCCGGACGATGACGTCACCGCGGCGCAGACCGGCCTTGGCGGCGGGGCTGTCGGGTTGCAGCGCCGTGACGACCACGCCGTGCACGTTTTCAGGCACGCCCATCTCGGCGCGGGCGGTGTCGGTCAGCGGCGCGACGGTCACGCCCAGCGTCTTGCCGGCCACCTTGTCGGGTGCCGCAGCGGCGGTTTCGGTCTGGTGCTGGCCGATGGTGACGTTCAGCGTTTCGGTCTTGCCGTTGCGCAGTACGGTCAGCTTGCTGTCGGTGCCGATGGCTGTGGTGCCAACCAGGACCGGCAATTCGCTGCTGTTGTCGACCTGTTCGCCGTCGAACGCGACGATCACGTCACCCTGCTGAAGCACGCCGTCGGCCGGGCTGCCGGGAACCACGTCCGAGACCAACGCACCAGTGGTGCCCTCTATCCCCATGGCGGCGGCCAGTTCAGGGCTGACATTCTGGATCGAGACCCCCAGCCAGCCGCGGCTGATCTGCCCGTCGTCGCGCAGGTCCTGAGCGATGTGTTCAACGATGTTGGACGTCACGGCAAAGCCCAGCCCGACCGAGCCGCCCGTGGGCGAATAGATGGCCGAGTTCACGCCGATGACTTCGCCTTCCATGTTGAACAGCGGGCCGCCCGAGTTGCCCTTGTTGATTGCTGCGTCGGTCTGGATGAATTCAGCATAGGGGCCATCCGAGATGTTGCGCCCCTTGGCCGAGACGATGCCCGTGGTGACGGTCGAGCTCAGCCCGAAGGGGTTGCCGATGGCCACAACGTCTTCACCCACGCGGATTTCGTCGCTGTCGCCCAGCGGCACTGCGGTCAGAGGGGTATCGGCTTCGATTTTCAGCAGCGCGAGGTCGGTCAGCGGGTCGGTCCCGATGATCTCGGCTTCATAGCTGCGGTCGTCATGCAGGCGCACCGTGACCTTGCTGGCGCCCTCGACGACGTGGTTGTTGGTAATGATATAGCCATCAGCATCCATGACAAAGCCGGAGCCCAGCCCCTGACGGGGGCCCTGCCGCGGAATGTCCATGCCTTCGGGGGCACCGAAACGCTTGAAGAATTCGCCAAAAGGATGCCCTTCGAAATCGAAATTGGGGCTGCCGGCCGGCATCGGGGCGGCATCCTGCGAAGCAATGATGGTCACCACGGCAGGCGATACGGATTCGACCAGATCGGCCACCCGCTCGTCCGCGAGGGACGGAATCGCGGTCCCGGCCAGCAGGGCCGCGCTCAGTGCGGCCGCGCCAAACAGGCGGGGTTTAAAGAAAGCGTAAAGGGGGGGCTTGCGGGTAATCATGTCTCGACTGTGCTCCTTGGGTTCGTCGCAGTGGATCTGAATTTGACGGATAGATGGAGAACGGCCCTGTGGGTTTTCTGACCTGATGGTTAAATTTTCTTAATTCTGCCATTTTCTTGCGGTCTATGCCCGACCAGCGCAGGCGGTTTTCCGGGATTCGATTCTGCGCGAATCGTCGAATTGTTGCCGAAAAGGGCGCTAATAGTAGAAAAGTGTTGCATTGATCACTCAGAGGCTACAACGGCGACGAGGCCGGAGTTGTGAGTTGGATAGTCTCGCTTAGGTTGTATGTCTTTGAAAACGTCGCTCAGTATCTGATGTCATTCAGTACACTATTTTTAATCCCGCTCCCGTGACAGAACGATTGCACGCGCTGGTAATTCGGCCGATCAAATTCCACAACTCTGCCATGGGTAGAACATGGCCGAGAATCATACTGTGCGGGCGCTACGTCAAATTGAACCTTGTTGGGCCTTGCGACGAATTTTTTATTGTTTTGAAGCGAATGATCGGTGACGATGAAACTGTCCAAAAAGGGGGCCTGACAGACATCAAGGGGGTGTCTCCAGGTAGATCTCGATTACCGGGAATGCCAGTGGCATGTTAACGAGGGGGTCTTGTTTCAGTTCTGCAGAGCCACGTCCGTTCATCTTCTGATGCGTCGGGCGCGTTTCCGGAAAAGGTGAAAGTGGTAGTCCTGCATTTTGGGCAACCGGCCCGATCTGAAAAGATCGGGCCGTGTTATTTTGTGGCCTGCCGACTGGTCCGCCAGGCGGCCCAGTCCAGGGGCGTGTCCAGATCGCGGGTGGCATGGGTCCCCGGCAGGGGTTCGATATGGACTTTGTCGCGATGGGCCCTGACGACACTCTGCGCGCCGGAATCTCCGGTCAATGAACGCAGCTGCGGAAACAGAGATGATGCGAAGACCACCGGGTGTCCGGGGGTGCCGTCGCTTGCCGATCCGCGCCAGATCAGGCAGTCCGGGTTTTCGCTGACCGAGCGCAGCACCTTTGCCAGATCGTCGACCGTCAAGTCCGGCAGGTCGGCCAGCAAGATCATCGCGGCGTCGGCTGTATCGGGTAAGTGATTCAGGGCCGCGCGCAAGCTTGCGTTCATGCCTTCCTCTGCGTCGGTGACCGGAACCACGCGCACATCCAGTCCGGCCAGTGCGTCGTGGCGCGGGTGCGGGGCCGGGGGCAGGGCCACGATGACCGGGGCCACGGCCCGGGCGATTTCCGCCGTCCGGCGCAGCAGGGGCTGGCTGTCTATTTCCTGCATCAGCTTATCGGCCCCCCCCATGCGGCTGGATCGGCCAGCGGCAAGTAGGATGATGGGAATGGTATTCATGCCGCCACCATGGCGTGTGGCGCGGGCATTGTCACCCGCGCATGCGCGCGCCATCCGCGTCGAAGGGCGGGGTCGAGATCACGCGGGCCTTGCGCATCTGGCCTAGGATCTCGATTTTCACCTGCAGGCCGTCAGAGATGCGGTCGGTGGGCAGGAAGCCCATCGCGATCGACTTGCCTGTGTGGTGCGAGTAACCGCCCGAGGTGCAGAAGCCCACGACCTTGCCGTCCAGCCAGATCGGTTCATAGGCGTTCACGTCGGCGTCGTCGGCGTCGACCTCGAAGGCCACCAACCTGCGCGCGGAGCCGGTCGCACGTTCCGCCTCGGCAGCGGCGCGACCGATGAAATCGGCGGGTTTGTTGAAGGCGATGAAACGGTCCAGCCCGGTTTCGGCCGCCGTGTAGTCGGGCGAGAACTCGCGCATCCACGAGCCGAAGAACTTGTCGAGCCGCAGGCTCATCATCGCGCGCATGCCGAAGGGGGTGATGCCGTGCGGTTGCCCGGCCTGCCACAGCGTCCACCACAGCTGGCGCTGCGCCATCGGATCGCAGTAGATCTCGAACCCCAAGTCGCCGGTATAGCTGACACGCTGCACGATACAATCGGTCATGCCGACGACCATCCGCCGCACGTCCATGAAGCGCATGTCGCTGATATCGGCGCGGGTGCAGGCGGCCAGAACCTCGCGGGCCTTGGGGCCGGCGATCTGGAAGCCGTTGCGTTTGTCGCTGATATTTTCGACGGTTACGCCGTCTTCCTGATGTATCTGGAACCAGCGCATGTGGAAGTTCTGCGCGCCGTATGAGGCGGTGAGCTGAAATTCCTCCTCACCCAGACAGGAAACCGTGAAGTCGCCGATCAGCTTGCCCTTGGGCGACAGCATTGGGGTCAGCGACAGGCGGCCCGGCTTGGGGATGCGACCCGCCATGATCCGATCCAGCCAGTTGCGGGCACGGGGGCCGGTGACTAGGTATTTACCGAAATTGTGCACCTCGTTGATGCCGACGCCCTCGCGCACGGCGCGCACTTCGCGGCCGGTTGCCGCGAAGGCGTCCGAGCGGCGGAAGGAGGGGGTTTCATAGGTGGGCTCGCCCTCTTGCGCGAAGTAGTTCGGCACTTCCAGACCGTATTGCTGGCCCCAGACCGCGCCCAGATCGCTGAAGATGTCATACATCGGCGTGGTGCGGTTGGGCCGAGCGGCGGGCAGTTCCTCGTTGGGGTAGGAGACGGAGAAACGCTTCTGATAGTTCTCGATCACCTTGGGGCGGGTGTAGCCCGGGGTGATCCAGTCGCCGAACCGGGCCACGTCCATGGCAAAGACGTCGCGCTCGGGCTCGCCCTCGATCATCCATTGCGCCAGCGTCAGGCCGACGCCGCCGCCCTGGCTGAACCCGGCCATCACCCCGCAGGCCGACCAGTAGTTGCGCACGCCCGGCACCGGCCCGACCAGCGGGTTACCGTCGGGGGCAAAAGTGAACGGGCCGTGGATCACAGATTTCACCCCGGCCTCGGCCAGAACCGGGAAACGGCGATAGGCAAATTCGATACTGTCGGTGATCTTGTCGAAATCGTCGGGCAGCAGTTCGTGGCCGAAATCCCAAGGGGTGCCGTCCACCGCCCAAGGCTTGCAGGGTTGTTCGTAGAAGCCGATGCAAAGGCCGCGCCCCTCCTGCCGCAGATAGCTCTCGCCGGCCGGGTCCATGACGTGCGGATGCTCGCCTCCCGTGTCGATGATCGCCTCGATCTGAGGGATGTTGTCGGTGACGAGGTATTGATGCTCCATCGGGTGCAGCGGGAAGTAGATGCCTGCCATCGCGCCCACCTCGCGCGCCCAAAGGCCGCCGGCGTTGACGATATGCTCGGCGTGGATGGTGCCCTTGTCGGTGACCACGTCCCATGTGCCGTCGGGGCGCTGGTTGGTTTCGCGCACCATGCAGTGGGTCTCGATGGTGGCACCGCCCATTCGTGCGGCCTTGGCATAGGCATGGGTCGTGCCCGAAGGGTCGAGGTGCCCGTCCAGCGGATCATACAGCGCGCCGATGATGCCGTCGGTATTGGTGATGGGGGCAATCTTCCTGATCTCGTCGGGGCCGACGATCTCGGTCTCCAGCCCCATGAAGCGATGCTTGGCGCGCTCGGCTAGCAGCATGTCGAACCGGTCTTGGTTGTCGGCCAAGGTGATGCCGCCCACATGGTGCAGCCCGCAGGACATGCCGGTGATCTCTTCCAACTCCTTGTACAGCCGGATGGTATAGCCTTGCAGCGCGGCCATGTTGGTGTCGCCGTTCAGCGTGTGGAACCCGCCCGCCGCGTGCCAGGTCGATCCGCTGGTCAGTTCCGACCGTTCCAGCAGCATCACATCCGACCAACCCAGCTTGGTCAGGTGATACAGCACCGAACACCCGACAACTCCACCGCCGATCACGGCAACCTGACACGTCGATTTCATCCGCACCTCCTTGCGTCTGGCCCGAAGGTGCAGGGGTGCCGCGGCGGTATCTGTCACGAAAACGACCGAGTTTGTCGTTTCCGCCGGCCGTCCGTCAGAGCGGCCGCACCTTCAACCAAGTGATCCGGTTGCCCTCGCGTTCGACGACCTCGAACCGGAAGCCGTGGAACGAGAACACCTGACCAACGGTCGGGATCATCTGCGCCTCATGGATCACCAGCCCGGCAATGGTGTTGGCCTCGTCATCGGGCAGGTTCCAGTCCATCGCACGGTTCAGGTCGCGGATGGTCATCGAGCCTTCGACCAGGTACTGACCGTCTTCGGTGCGCGTAATCGTCACATCTTCGTCCACGTCGAACTCGTCCGCGATCTCGCCCACGATTTCTTCGAGGATGTCCTCGAGCGTGATCAGCCCCTGAAGCGATCCGTATTCATCGACCACCAGCGCAAAATGGCTGTGCATACGCAGAAATTCCCGCATTTGGTCGTCCAGAGTGGTGGTTTCCGGCACGAAATACGGGGCGTTGGCCACTTTGAGGATGTCGAATGACTTCAGCCGCTCGGCACCGCCCTCGCCGCCGCCGGCCTGCGCGTACATGGCGCGGAACAGGTCTTTGGCATGCACGACACCCACGATGTTTTCGGGCTGGCCGCGGAACACCGGCAGGCGCGTGTGACGGCTTTCGAGACACTGTTTCAGGATCGCTTCGGGGTCGGCATCGGCGTCGATCATCTCGATATTCGAGCGGTGCAGCATGATTTCCTCGACCGTGCGGTCGCCGAGGTCAAGCGCCCCCAGGATGCGATCGCGGTCCTCTTTTTCGACGACGCCTTCGGAATGGCCCAGTTGCAGGGCGCCGGCGATCTCTTCACGCACGGCAAGGATGTGGCTGTCCGGGTCGATCCGTACACCGAACAGGCGCAAAACCCCGCGCACCAGAAGGCGGACAGCGGCCACCACCGGCGAAAACACCGTAACGACAACACCGATCACCGGGGCGACCGCAGCGGCGGCCTTTTCGGCATTGGTGATCGCATAGGTCTTGGGAAGAACTTCGGCAAAGATCAGAACCAGCAGGGTCATGACCAGCGTAGCCAGCGCCACGCCGCTTTCGCCGAACAGCCGCGTGAACAGAGCCGTCGCCAACGAGGCCGCAAGGATATTCACCAGGTTGTTGCCCAGCAGGACCGACCCGATCAGCCGTTCGTTGTCGTCGGTGATTTCCAGCGCCTTTTGCGCACCGCGCGATCCCTTGTCGGCCTGCGCGCGCAGCTTGCCCCGAGACGACGCAGTCAGCGCCGTTTCCGAGCCAGAGAAGAAGCCGGACAGCACAAGCAGGAACAGGATCGAGACGGTGGTGATCCAGAAGGCGCTGTCGAAAAGGGAAGGGTCAGTGTCCATCGTTCCACTATGATTGTTTTCGCGCCTTGGTTATGGGGTCGCGGGGGCATGCGATCAAGGGGAAGCCCCTAGTCCTCGGTGTCGTTCCTGGCAAGGGGGTGATGTTGCAACACCAATTCCGACAGCCGCTCGTCCAGAACATGCGTGTAGATCTCGGTCGTGGCCACGTCGGCATGGCCCAGCAGGGTCTGGATCGAACGCAGGTCGGCCCCGTTGGCCAGAAGATGCGTGGCAAAGGCGTGCCGCAGCGTGTGCGGGGTGACCTTGTCGGGGGACACACCGCCTTGAACCGCCAATTCCTTGACCAGCAGGAAGAACCTGTGCCGGGTCAGGTGCCCGGACTTGCCGCGCGACGGAAACAGAAAGCGTGACCTCTGTCCGCCTTTGGCCACGGTCGCCTCCTCGGCCGCATCGCGCGCAGCCAGCCATGCGGCCAACGCATCGCGGGCCGGTGGCGACAGGGGCACCATCCGTTCCTTGCCGCCCTTGCCCAGAACCAGAAGCATCCGCGGGTCGCCACGCGCTGCGGACACGGGGAGCGAAACCAATTCGGTTACCCGCATGCCGGTGGCGTACAACAGCTCCATCAGGCATGTGTTGCGCAGCCGGTCGGCTTGGGTGCGGCCGGTCTGGCAAGCGGCCTGCAGCAGGCGGTCGACCTCGGCCACGTCCAGCGTCTTGGGCAGGCGCTTTTGCCGGCCTGGTCCCTTGATCTGGATGGCGGGGTTGGTGTCGCGCCAGCCCTCCTCGAAAGCGAAGCGGTACAGCTGTTTGATGGCGGACAGGCGGCGAGCCCGGGTCGCGCGCGACAGGCCCTCGGCATCGCAGTCGATCAGATAGGCCTCGATCCGGGTCTGGTCGGCCTGGGCAAATCCGTCGCCGTGACGGCTCAGCCATCCCGCGAAGTCCTTCAAGTCGCGCCCATAGGCCAGCAGCGTGTTGGTTGCCGCGCCCAGCTCGGCGGCCTGCGCTTCGAGAAAGGCCGAGATCCACAGCTCTGGCGTTTCAGGCCCCGGCACGGTCAGACCCCCTGCAGGATCAGCAGCTGCAGCGCCGCCCGCCGCGCGGTATCCTCGAGCCCGACCCTGCGGAAGGTTGCGATGGCAGCGGTCAAGTCCACCAGGTTGCCGCGCGCGCCCTGGGCATAAAGCTGCATCGCTTCCAGAATCGCTTCGCCCAACCGGTTCTGATCCAGCATAGTCTGCAGGTCGGGCGGGACCGGGGCGGCCCAGGCAAAGCCTTCGGTGATCGCATCGGACAGCGGCGACGGCGACGGGGCCTGATCGGGCATCCCCCGGGCCAGCGCGGCCAGAAAAGCATTGGCAGTTGGCCCATCGGGCACGGATTGGGCCGCGTCTTCATACAGCTCGGACAGCAGCAGAATGCGCCAGCGCAGGTTCTCGGCCTCGGCGCCGGGCAGGGGGAGGGGCACTAGCCGGTCCGCGAACAGCTCGGCAAAGGGAACCTGCAGCCCGACGGTTTCCATCTGCGCCCAGACCGCGATCAGCGCATCCGCGACGGCCTGCGGCTTGCCGCCGTCCAGCGCGGCCTCGAACCGCTGTACCGCGGCGACGCGGTCCCAGACGGCGCCCGAGGCCGCCGGGGCGCGCTCGGTATAGAGACCCAGCAGGTGGTTGGGGGTCAACGCTCCGATGCGGGTCAGGCGCTCGGCCGCCTCGATCTGGGCCTTCCAGCCGGCGACGTCGCGCAGATCGGCATTGGCAAAGGCGCGCGGCAGCGACGCGGTGGGCAGCCGTTCGCCGATGGCCTCGAACAGGCGAAAGGTCAGCGGGTCGGGGTCCTGGGGTTGCGGAAGATAGGGGGCGCCTTCGAACATCTCGGGGCTTAGAAACCGGTCGAGCAGGTCCAGCGTTTCTGTCGGCAGGATCTCGAGCGCGTGGGCGGCCTCGAGCATGAGCGCGGCCGAGGCCCAGTCACCGCGGCGTGCCTTGCAGAAAATGTGGGCGCGGTAGTCGCGGGACAGGCCGGGTTGCGCGATGAGCGCGGTACAGCTGCGGTCCTCGTCGCCGGTCAGCAAGGTCGTGTCGAACCAGCGGCGAAACCGGTCCGGTGAAGCCGCCGGCCCGGCCTGTTGCACCAGCGCCTGCGCAGGGTCGGCCGCCCCCAACTGGAACAGGCGATCCAGTCGCGCCAGCAGCAGGGTGTCGGGATCCGCGCCGCCCGACGGCGCGCGGGCTTCGGTCAGCAGCAAGGTGAACATCAGCTTTTGCATGGCCGGGCTGGATTTCACCGGAACTTGCCCGATCAGTCGGGCCAGGCGGGCCGGGTCGCTTGGGCGCCACAGATCCACCGGCAGTCCCGTCACCGAGGCATCCACCAACCCCAGTGGCTGCGACAGCGCCTCGAGCGGAGTTACATGGATCTGCGGGTCCGCCACCGCATCGGCCACCGGAGGTTCGAGCATCACCGTTCCCGGTAGCAGGTCGCCCGGTTCCTTCAGCCAGTCGATCGCCGACAGCGGCTCGGTCGTCTGTGCGGCGACCTGCCCGGCCAGGGCAATCGTCACCGCCGCGGCCCTAGTCCACATTCAGGATGACCGGTTCGCTGATTTCGCTTTGCGGGGCCGAGAAATCCGCGCCGAAATACGGCCCCAGATAGGCATAAGCTACCAGCCCGATGAAACTCAGGCAGATGAGGTACAGGAGGAGTTTGATCAGACGGCCCATGGCGAAACGCTGCCTCAAATTTTGATTTTGGCCAAGTTATAACTGGCATTTTTTCCAAGATCACGTCATTCACGGGGAAATGAGCGAAATTAAGCATAACGCATCGCCGGCATCGGTCCGGCCGGCCTATGACCTGCACAAAACGGTGGTTATGGTCGGCATGATGGGCGCTGGCAAGACGGCGGTGGGCCGGGCGCTGGCCGCGCGGCTGGGCGTGCCGTTCCTGGACAGCGATGCCGAGATCGAATCGGCAGCCAACATGACCATTCCCGAGATCTTCGAGCGCGATGGCGAGGCATTCTTTCGGGCCAAGGAAAGCCAGGTCATCGGCCGGTTGCTAGACGAGCAGAAAGGCATTCTGTCGACTGGCGGCGGCGCCTTCCTGTCCGAGGCGAACCGCAGGATGATATCAGAGCGCGGCGTGTCGGTCTGGCTGAGGGCCGATCTGGAGGTGCTGTGGAACCGCGTCCGCCACAAGGACACACGGCCGCTGCTGCGCACCCCCGATCCGCATGCGACGCTGAGCGCCTTGTACCAAGCACGCGTTCCGCTTTACCAACAGGCCGATCTGGTCGTGGACTCGGATGGCGAAACTGCGATCGAGGACATGGTGGACCGGGTCTTGGAAAAACTGGCGACGCGCCCTGACGTTCTGGAACTGAAGTAGATGCATCAAACCGTATTCGTTGATCTGGCCGAACGGTCCTATGACGTGGAAATCGGGCCGGACCTGCTGGCGCAGGCCGGGATGCGGATCAGGCCGCTGTTGCCCCGCCCGCGTGTGGCGGTACTGACGGATGAAACGGTTGCCACGCTTCATCTGGACGCGCTGCGTGCCGGGCTGGCCGCGGCCGGTGTCGAGATGACTGCCCTGGCGCTGCCGCCGGGTGAGGCAACCAAAAGTTGGCCCCATTTCGAACGCGCGGTCGAATGGCTGCTGGCCGAAAAGGTCGAGCGCCGTGATGTCGTCGTAGCCTTTGGCGGCGGGGTGATCGGCGATCTGGCCGGGTTTGCCGCTGCCGTGCTTCGCCGGGGGGTGCGGTTCGTGCAGATCCCGACCTCTCTGCTGGCGCAGGTCGACAGTTCGGTGGGCGGCAAAACCGGCATCAACGCCCCGCAAGGCAAGAACCTGATCGGCGCCTTCCACCAGCCGTCGCTGGTGCTGGCCGATACCTCGGTTCTGGGCACCTTGACGGCGCGGGATTTTCTGGCGGGCTATGGCGAGGTCGTGAAATACGGGCTGCTGGGCGATGCCGAATTCTTTGAATGGCTGGAACGCAACGGCCCCGCGTTGGCCGAGGGCGACATGGCGGCCCGGGTTCAGGCGGTGACGCGCTCGGTGCAGATGAAAGCCGACATCGTCGCGCGCGACGAGACCGAACAGGGCGACCGGGCGTTGCTGAATCTGGGCCATACCTTCTGCCACGCGCTCGAGGCCGCGACCGGCTATTCCGACCGGTTGCTGCATGGCGAGGGCGTGGCCATCGGCTGTGCCTTGGCCTTCGAACTGTCGGCGCGCCTGGGCCTTTGTTCGCAGGAAGACCCCAGCCGCGTTCGGGCGCATCTGCGCGCGATGGGGATGAAGGCTGACCTCGCCGACATTCCCGGCGATTTACCGGGGGCCGGAGCGCTGGTCGATCTGATGGCCCAGGACAAGAAGGTGGTGGACGGACAGTTGCGGTTCATTCTGGCGCGCGGAATCGGGCAGGCCTTCGTGACATCGGACGTGCCGCGCGATGCGGTTTTGTCCGTGCTCGAGGATGCGCTGGCCACCTGCTGACGGTCTCAGCGTCCCCGGATTACCATCAGTTCGCCGATGTTTTCGCGGGTTATGTACCCGACCATCTGCCCCGCTCTGGTGCACACGGCCACCGCCGGAGCGCCGCCGTGCAACCCGTCTAGCACTGCCTCGAGCCCGCCGGCTGGCGATACGATGGGAATCTCGGTCTCCATGACCGATGTGGCCGGTTCGGACCGGGGGTGTTCGCCGGCGAGGGCTGCGAACAACCGGTTGCGCGTCACGAAGCCCAGCAGTTGCCCGTCGGGGCCCAGCACCGGAAACTCGTGCTGGGTGGTCTGGATCACGGCCTGCGCGGCCGTACCCAGCGTGTCCTGCGGCGTCAGTGCGTGGAACTCGGTGATCATCGCGTCGCGGGCCAGAACTCGGCGCGCGATCGAGCGCATCTCGACATCCTGGCTCTCGGCATTGGCGGCGATGAAGACGAACACCGCGATCAGGACCAGGATCGGGTTTCCGGTGCTAAGCCCCAGAAAGCCGAAACCCACCGCCACGATCTGACCGGCCGAGGCAGCAGCCCGCGTGGCCTTGACCCGGTCCATCTTTAGGCACAGCAGCGCCCGGAACACCCGGCCACCATCCATCGGAAAGGCCGGGATCAGATTGAATACCGCCAAGAAAAGGTTCACATACGCCAGCCGGCTGAACAGATCGACGCGCGCCGAGTCGATATGGGCCATTACATCCATCTGAATGCCCGCACCCAGACCCACCAGCACCAGCCAGATCACGATGTTCACCGCCGGCCCGGCTAGCGCAACGGCAACTTCCTGCATGGGCTTTTCCGGCATCCGCTCCAGCCGGGCCAGCCCGCCGATCGGCAGAAGCGTGATGTCCGGCGTGCGGATGCCATAGCGGCGGGCCATCAGCGCGTGGCCGAATTCATGGGCGACCACGCAGGCAAACAGCGCCAGAACGAACAGGATGTTGTCAAATGCGGCGGGCAGGCCGCCCTCGGCATAGGCCGCGAAGCCGACCCAGGCCAACAGAATGAAGAACGTGACATGGACCCTCAGCTCCGAGCCAAGCAGACGACCGACGGCGAAGGACCATGTCATTTTCTGGCTCCGTCAGATCAGAACGGGATCTCGTCGTCGTCGATCCCGCCCGAGGCCGGGGCTGGTGAACTGCCGCCCATCGGTGCGCCATAGGGGTCTCCGTAACCGCCGGACTGGCCGCCACCGTAACCGCCGCCGCCGCCTTCTCCGCGGGCATCCAGCATGACGAGGGTCGAATTGAACCCTTGCAGAACGACCTCGGTCGAATACCGGTCCTGACCGGACTGATCCTGCCATTTGCGGGTCTGCAACTGGCCTTCGACGTAAACCTTTGACCCCTTGCGAAGGTATTGCTCGGCCACCCGGACCAGGCCCTCGTTGAAAATCGCGACCGAGTGCCACTCGGTCCGTTCGCGGCGCTCGCCCGTATTGCGGTCTTTCCAGGTTTCCGACGTGGCGATGCGCAGGTTGCAGACCTTGCCTCCGTTCTGAAACGACCGAACCTCGGGGTCACGCCCGAGATTGCCGATCAGAATGACCTTGTTGACTGAACCTGCCATGTTTTTCCTCGTATCCTGTCTTGCGGGTTGGGGCGCGAATCTCGCGCGGTGTTCACCCGAACCCTATACCCCCCGCGCGCGGGTTGGAACACGGATGATGGCGGAGGCTTAGGTTTGAATTTCCACCCGCGATTAACCAAGCTTTCATTTCGGCTTGAAATACCTATACTCATTCTGATGGCAGAACGGGCGGGATTTGCTTGAATGCGGTATGTGTTGACTGGTTTTTTGGTTGCCTTCCTTGCGCTGACTTCTGTTCCGTCGGGCGCCGATGTTCTTTCGACCAAGAACCGCAGGGATATCTTTCTCAAGCAGGCCAAGGTGCTGGACAGTCGCGCCGCCAGCCAATACCGCGACAGCGAGCGTCTCAAACCCAAATCGGCGCAGGGAAAGTTCGGCAAACGGTATGACGGCAAGTACAAGGGGCAGTATCTTGTCCTGGCGCGCCAGGCCGCCCGCATGAACAACGTCCCCGAAGAGCTATTCCTGCGGCTGGTCCAGCAGGAAAGCGGATGGAACCCGCATGCCCGGTCCCACAAGGGCGCTTTGGGGCTGGCGCAGCTGATGCCGCAGACCGCGCGCCTGCTGGGCGTGGACCCGCACGACCCCAAGCAGAACCTGGAAGGCGGCGCGCGCTACCTGTACTGGCAGTACAAGAAATTCAGGTCATGGCGCCTTGCACTGGCCGCTTACAATGCGGGGCCGAAGGCGGTGGAAAAGCACGGCGGTATTCCACCTTATGCAGAGACCCGGAACTATGTGAAGGCCATCTGGGGCGGCTGAAAACCCCATCACTCGCGCCAATTGGTCTGGACCGTCCAGTGGACGGCCCCAACCCGTCGAAGACCGCGTACGTCATTCAGCAGCGATCTTGATGACCGGCTGCATTCTGGCAAGAATGTCCTCGGCCAGATGGCACTTGATCTGGTGCCCCTCGGACAAAGTTTTGACCGGCGGAACCTGCTGTTCGCACAGGCCCCCGTGGACTTCGGATTTCCACCGGCAGCGCGTCTGAAACGGACATCCCGGCGGCGGGTTCATCGCCGATGGAATATCCCCCTCGAGCACGATGTGCTCTTTCTCGACCGAGGTATCGGCGATCGGAACCGCGCTCAGCAATGCCTCGGTATAGGGGTGATAGGGGGGCGAGAACACCTGATCAGTGGTGCCCAGTTCGACCACATGGCCTAGATACATCACCATCACGCGGTCGCTGAGGTAGCGGACGATCGACAGGTCGTGGCTGATGAACAACAGGGTCGTCTTGTGCTCGCGCTGGATTTCCATCAGCAGGTCGGTCACCGCAGCCTGCACCGAAACATCCAGCGCCGAAACCGGCTCGTCTGCGACGACGATGCGCGCATCTCCGGCAAAGGCACGCGCAATGCCAACCCTTTGCTTCTGGCCACCCGACAGTTGCCGTGGCATCCGGTCGGCAAAGGCCCGGGGCAGCTTCACCAGATCCAGCAACTCCAGCATCCGTTGCTTGCGCTCGGCCTCGGAATTGCCGACGCCGAAGATTTCCAGCGCGCGGATGATCTGTCGCCCCACCGTCATCGACGGGTTCAACGTGTCAAAGGGGTTCTGGAACACCATCTGGACTTCGCCGATGGTTTTCGTATCCCGCTCTTCGATCGGCAGATGTTCGATGTTGCGGTTGTCCAGCAGGATCTGCCCGTCTGTCGCCGTTTCCAGCCCCATCAGCACCTTGGCAAAGGTGGATTTGCCGCAGCCCGACTCGCCCACAATGGCCAGAGTTTCAGACTCGCGGGCCTCGAAACTCAGGGTCTCGTTGGCCTTCACCACTTTCTTCTCGCCGCCACCGAACAGCGCATTTGCGGCGACTTCATAATATTTCTTGAGGTTGTCGATCTTCAGAACGGTCTGACCGATGGGCGCTTTTTCCTTCTGCTCCGCCACGGTAACCGGGGCGTTCCAGTCGATCTCCTGGAACTTGAGGCAGCGCGTGTGGTGACGGTCATTCCCCGGCACCGGGAACATCGGGATGTCTTGCGCGTCACAACGCCCCTCTTCGAAATAGTCGCAGCGCGGTCCGAAATTACAGCCCGGCGGACGTTCATGCGGCAAGGGGAAATTGCCCGGAATCGCGACCAGCGGGCGCGCGTTCTTGTCCGCGCCGGGCAGGGGGATCGAGCGGAACAAGGCCTGCGTATAGGGGTGCTGCATCTCGTCGAACACGTCATGGATCGAGCCCCGTTCGACCGCCTCGCCGGAATACATCACGCACAAACGGTCGCAGGTCTCCAGCACCAGGCCCAGATTGTGCGAAATGAACAGCATCGAGGTGCCGTATTTCTTGCCCAGGTCCTTGACCAGTTCCACCACGGCGGCCTCAACGGTCACGTCCAGCGCGGTTGTCGGTTCGTCGAGGATCAGCAGTGCCGGTTTCGACATCAGCGCCATCGCGATCACGATGCGCTGCTGCTGCCCCCCCGACAATTGATGCGGAAAGCTGTTCAGCATCCGTTCGGGGTCGGGCAGGCGCACGTCGGTCACCACTTCCAGCGCGCGGGCATAGGCCTCTTCCTTGCTGACCCCTTCGTGGATCATCGGTACTTCCATCAGCTGCTTGCCGATCTTCATCGCCGGGTTCAGCGAAGCCATCGGCTCCTGATAGATCATCGCAATCTCGTTGCCGCGGATGTCGCGCAACTCCTCGGCACTCATCTCGCTCAGATCGCGGCCCTTGAACTTGATGGTGCCTCCGACGATACGGCCGTTCTTGCCAAGATCCTGCATCACGCCCAGCGCAACGGTCGACTTGCCGCAGCCGGATTCCCCGACCAGCCCCACCGCCTCGCCGGGCATCACGGAAACCGAAAAATCCATCACGGCCGGAATTTCCCGCAGGCGGGTAAAGAAGGAAATCGACAGCTTTTCGATTTCCAGGATTGGCCCGTCATGATCTGCAAGTTTGCTCATTTCTTCGCTCCTCGCCAAAGTCCGGTTTCCCCTTCATCTGGCTCAAAATATCCCGGGGGGTCCGGGGGGCTGGCCCCCCGGCTGCGTTCACATCAGTCCTTCAGGCTTTCCTCGCGCAGGCCGTCCGCCAGCAGGTTCAAGCCCAGAACCAGCGACAACAGCGCCAACGCCGGCGGCAGGGCCGGGTGCAGATATATCGACAGCAGCTTGCGCCCTTCGTTGATGGTTGACCCCCAATCCGGGCTTTCCGGCGGCAGGCCCAGCCCAAAGAACCCCAGGGTTCCCAACAGGATGGTCGTATAGCCGATGCGCAGGCAGAAATCGACGATCAGCGGCCCGCGCGCATTGGGCAGGATTTCCCACAGCATGATGTACCAGGGACCTTCGCCGCGCGTCTGGGCGGCCGCCACATAGTCGCGCGTTTTGATGTCCATGGCCAGGCCGCGCACGATGCGGAACACCGTGGGCGAGTTGACGAAGACAACCGATACGAACACGACCAATATCCCGCCCGGAATGTCGAACAGATCCAGATAGGTCGGCAACCCCCAGATGCTGTAGGCGTCAGTGTTGATGACGTGGCCCCCGGTCGAAATCAGTGACAGGTACAGCCAGATCGCGATCCCCAGCACCCCGATCAACAGAGGCGTTCGAAAGTTCGGGCGGGTATAGTAGCGCGAGTTCAGGAGCACCGCGATGAACAAGATCGGAAAGATGAACAGCACAGCGGCCATATAGTTCGGCACGCCGGTCGCCACGATTTCCGGGGTTACCAGCAGATAGAACAGCAGGATTACCGGAAAGGCCAGGATCAGGTTGGCGAGGAACGACAGGAACGTATCCAGGCGTCCGCCATAGTACCCCGCCGGCAGGCCCAGCGTGATGCCGACCATGAAGGCGAACATCGTGGCCAGCGGCGCGATCTGCACGACGATCCACGCGCCCTTGACCATGCGGCTGAACACATCGCGGGCCAGGTTGTCGCCGCCCAGAAGGTACCAGGCGAACTGCCCTTCCTCGGGGTTGGGCAGGGGGGTGCCGGGCACCTTGTTCTTCATCCCCGACAACTGCACCAGCGGGTCATGGGTCACGATCAGGTCGAGCGCGCCGAAAATGCCGGTGAACACCCAGAACATGACCAGGGCAAAGCCAATCATGCCGATCGGGCTGTCGAACAGCTTGCCATACAGGCCCAGCCGCCGCTTGAAGGCGACCGACATCGCGAACAGGATGATCAGCGACACCCAGACCGGCAGGAACTGCTGCGCGACGGCGCCGACGATGCCGGCTCCGGTTCCCAGGAATACGCCCAGCAGCAGATAAGCGACGACCGTCGCGATGCTGGCCAGGAAGGAATACCACAGCGCGGTTTCGACCAGGCTGCGCAGCCCGCCACCAGAACTGACGGTGCCATCCGCGTTCACGGTCACCTGGGGTTCAGGCAGCACGATACTGGCCAGGATCCAGGCCAGGACCGAGACGGCCAGTGCAACCAGAGCGATTGTCAGGATCGGGTTCAGAAAGGCGATAGAGCCAGTCCAGCTCAGAGGTTCCATGGTCTATCCTCCTTTATGAAATGCGGATGCGTGGGTTGAGGTAGACATAGCCGATATCCGAGATCAGCTGCGTCACCAGAACCACGAAGACCGACACGACCGAGATCGCCAGCAGCAGCTGGATGTCGTTGTTGCCCGCGGCCTGCACCAGCGCCCAGCCAAAACCCTTGTAGTTGAACAGGGTCTCGACGATCACGACGCCGTTCAGCAACCACGGGAACTGCAGCATGATGACCGTGAAGGGCGCGATCAGCGCGTTGCGCAGCGCGTGTTTCAGGACGATGTTGGAAAAGGATACACCCTTGAGCCGCGCGGTGCGGATGTACTGCGCCGTCATCACCTCGGTCATCGAGGCGCGGGTCATCCGCGCGATATACCCCATTCCGTACAGGGCGATGGTCAGCACCGGCAGAAAGAAATTCTCGAATGTCGGGTTGTCCATGGCCTGCGTGGCCGTGCCCTTGAACCATTTCAGACCCACGGTGGACGAGGTGAAGATGGCGATGAAGATCACGCCCGAAACATATTCCGGCGTGGCCGTGGTGATGATCGAGAAGGTGGACAGCGACCGGTCCAGCGCTGACCCTTCGCGCATGCCGGCCAGAACCCCCACCAGCAGCGCGGTTGGCACCATCAGCAGCAGCACCCAGAACATCAGGTACCCGGTATTGCCCAGGCGTTTGGCGACAATCGTCCCCACCTCTTCCTTGAACACGGTCGAATAGCCCCAATCGCCCTGAAGAACGCCGCAATAGCGGGGGGTCGTGTCCGGGGTCGATCCGGGGCGGGCGCAGGTGCCCACGAATTGCCCGTCATCCAAAGTGTTCGTGAATCCCGGGATCACCCCAAGCCACTGGCCGTACTTGACCAGCGTGGGTTGCATATAGCCACGATTTTCCAGCCACGAGACGACCTGTTCGTCCGACATGCGCTGGTTGCCCTGTGTCTTGGCCAGTTTTTCCAGGTTCGGATAGAGGTTCGTGAGGAAGAAGACCACGAAGGTCAGGCACAGCGCCGTCAGCAGCATCACGCCCAATCGTCGGAGGATGAAGAGTCCCATGTTGGCCCCTGTTGTTCGGGTTTTCCGCAGATCAGTGGACCATTGCCTGGCCTCGGACGTTCCGACCCCGTGTCGGTGTGTCTGCGGCTGGAAAGGGGCGCCCGCATTCGGGCGCCCCAGCAGGGTTCAGGTCGGGCTCAGGCCGCCCAACCCCATTTGTAGTGATGGTGTTCGAACGACACATGCATGTCGGTGCCCACCAGACCTTCCTTCATGTGGCGATACAGCGACCGCCAGTAGGGTTGGATGGTAACGCCTTCCTCCTGGATCATCGCTTCGCCCTTGGCCACGATTTCGCGGCGCTTGTCGGCATCGGCAATGGCCAGGGCCTCGGTCAGCAGGGCGTCGAACTCGGGGTTCGCCCAGCCGAATTCGTTCCAGGCCTCTCCGCTGCGATAGGCCAGCGCCCAGATCTGCACGCCAAGCGGACGGTGGTTCCAGTTGGTCGAGCTGAACGGGTATTTCGCCCAGTCGTTCCAGAAGGTGTTGCCGGGCAGAACAGTCCGCTTGACCTTGATGCCGGCGTCGCGCAGCTGGGCTGCGACCGCATCGGTGGTGTTGCGGCGCCAGTCGTCGTCGATCGAGATCAACTCGTGCTCGAAATCGGCCATGCCGGCCTCTTCCATCAGCTTGCGCGCGCCTTCCGGGTCAACTTTTTGCGGCGGCAGTTCGTAGTAATCCGGGTGGATCGGACCAACGTGGTGGTTTTCCGCGGGCGAGCCGCGACCACCGTAGCCAAGCTCGAGGCAGACCGAGTTGTCCACGGCCATCTGCAACGCCTGACGCACACGTTTGTCGGCATAGACCTTCTTGCCGTCCACTTCCGCAAGCTGGTTCGGGCGGATCACGATGGTGTTCATCGTGACAACCTCGGATTTGACATAGCCGAGGCCGTCCATCACATCGATGAATTCACCGACCGATTCGTACAGCATGTCGACTTCGTCGGATTCCAGCGCCGCCAGCCAGGCCGACGGATCGGTGCCGTAGTCGATATACTCGATACGGTCCAGCGCTGGGCGGCCGAACACGTCCTCGCCCCACCAAGTGTGGTTTTCGTTGCGCACCAGCACGGCCTTTACGCCGACTTCGAGGCTCTCGATCAGGTAGGGGCCGGTGCCCACGTTGTTGGTCAGGTCCGTCTCGCTGAACGAGCTGTGGATGATTGCGGCCGGGTAGTCCGCCATGCCCGGGATCAGCGAGATGTCCGAATTCGGCAAGTTCAGCTTGACGGTGTGCGAATCCACCACCTCGATCGCACCTTCGATCGCCTGACCGGTATCTGCGTCGATCAGCGTGGCGAAACGGCCGGCCATCGAGTTGGTTTCCGAGCTCTTGTCACACCAGCGCGCGATGTTGCGGGCGACGTCGTCGGCAGTGAAATCGTCACCGTTGTTCCACTTGACGCCCTTGCGGACCTTCAGCGTGTACTCGGTGGCGTCGTCGTTGACTTCCCAGCCCTCCAGCAACATGCCGCGGAAAGTGCCGTCCGAGTTGTACTCGACCAGGTATTCCAACGTGCCGCGGGTAACGTTCGCAATCTGCGACCAGTCATAGGTGCGCGGATCCTTGAGGGCGCGCACCTCCATCTGAACGCGCAGCGTGCCGCCCATCTGCTTGGCGTCCTCGCCGGCCGCCTTGGCCGGGGCGGACAGCCCGATCATGCCGTAGGCTGCAGCAGCAGTGACGCCGAGGCTGGTCGTGCGCGTCAGAAACTCGCGGCGGCTCAGCTTGCCTTCCTGGTATTCCCGGGCGTGCATGTCCGCCGCCCAGTGTACCGGTGCGCCGGTCAATGTCTTGATTTCCATGAAAGTCTCCCTGTGAGATTTGTTTTTTCGTTACTGGAAACCGTCGCATTCGAACTGAGCCGTTTGCGGCGTTTCCGTGAATTTTTCTGAGCGCAGATCATCCCCATGCGAACATTCGGCACCAGAATCCGATCAAGGTCAATGTTCGAAATCGTCATCAGATGTTCAAAAACGACATTTCAGAGCAAAGACACCGGTTACCTCGCCACACTCTGCCGGGCAAGTCCAAGAGTGACACCCAAAATCACCCGGGTGATTCTGTTTAGTGCGGGCCAAAGGGTGATAATTCGGCTTAAGGCAATGAAAAGAAATGAAAATAGACTGGTGATAGGGGCCGGCGCCGGGTTGTCTCAGTCGCTCAGGTCGACTTTATGCCAGTCCTTCATGCGCGACCGGCACCAGGTCCGCTGACGTTTAGCGTATTGCCGTGTCGCAATCGTCGCTTTCTCGCGGGCCTGGTCCAGTGTGAGGTCGCCCGTCACGTAGGCCATCAGTTCGGGAACGCCGATTGCTTTGCACGATGGAAGCGACGGGTCGTACCGGTCCCGCATCGCCGCCACCTCGTCCAGGGCGCCGGTGGCCAGCATCTGGTCGAACCGCCGGTTAATCCGATCCAGCAGCCAGGCCTTGTCGACATCGACCACGATCGGTACGGCCTGATCCAGCCGAAGCACCGGCGGCGGCGTTTCGGCCTGCCAATCTGCCAGGCTGCGACCGGTGGCGCGTTCGACTTCCCAAGCCCGTTGCACGCGCGCGCGATTGTGGGTGTCGAGGCGTGCGCGCGTGAGCGGGTCCACCTCGGCCAGCAAGTCGGGCAGGGGCATCGCGTCAGCCTGCGCGCGGATCGCGGCAGGGGTCGGCGGAATTTCGGCCATGCCTTCGGTCAGCGTCTTGAAGTACAGCCCCGTTCCGCCGACGATGATCGGACGCAGGTCGCCCGACAACAACGGGGTAACCTCGCGCAGCCATTGCCCGGCCGAATAGGTTTCATCGTAGGGCACATGCCCATAAAGGGCGTGCGGCGCCCGGGCTTCCTCTTCGGCCGACGGGCGGGCCGAGATGACCCGCCAGCAGTCATAGACCTGGCTGGCATCGGCGTTGACGATGACCCCTCCGAACCTTTCGGCCACGGCCAGCGCCAGCGCCGATTTCCCCGACGCCGTGGGGCCCGCGATCAGAACCGGTTTACCCTCGGGAACGGGGGGGAGCCGGTCCGCGATCGCGGTCGTTGCGTTTCCTGTCCTGTCCGATTGCGCCATTGTCCGACCATCCGCATTGAACCCGCGGGGGTTTTGCTTCATTTTGCGCCGGAAAACAAACCCGTGCCACCCCGGAGCGCAACATGACCCTTTCTCCCGCCACCACAACCGAAGAAACCCCAAAGACAACCTACAATCGCGTGATGCTGAAGATCTCGGGCGAGGCGTTGATGGGCGACCAGGGCTTTGGCCTGCATCCGCCCACCGTGCAGCGGATCGCGCAAGAGGTGAAGTCGGTTCATGACCTGGGCGTCGAGATCTGCATGGTTATCGGCGGCGGCAACATCTTTCGCGGCCTGTCGGGCTCGGCCCAGGGGATGGAACGGACGACGGCCGATTACATGGGCATGCTGGCCACTGTGATGAACGCACTGGCGATGCAGTCCGCGCTCGAGGGGCTGGGCGTGTTTACGCGGGTGATCTCGGCCATTCGGATGGACGAGGTGTGCGAACCCTACATCCGACGCCGCGCGGTGCGGCACCTGGAAAAGAAACGGGTCTGCATCTTTGCCGCCGGCACCGGCAACCCGTATTTCACCACCGATACCGCAGCGACGCTGCGCGCCAACGAAATGGCCTGCGAGGCGATCTTCATGGGCAAGAACGGCGTCGACGGCGTCTATGACAAGGACCCCAAGGCGCATCCCGACGCGGTGCGCTATGACACGGTCACCTATGACGACGTGCTGGCTAAGCGGTTGAAGGTGATGGATGCCTCGGCCATCGCGCTGGCGCGCGACAATAACTTGCCGCTGATCGTCTTCGGTCTGGACGAGCCAGGCGGGTTCCGCGGTATCCTGGCGGGTGAGGGAACCTATACCAAGGTTCAGGGCTGACCCGGCGGTTTCACGCCCGTAACGACTTGGATTCACGAGCTGTGGCTCGCGCCCACTGGCGGCGCGGTCTTGCCTTTTTACGGACGGAATCCGTGTTTTTTTTTGCGAAAATTCCTGAAGGCAGTCGTTTTTGCTCGGTGGACGGTCTCTCGCGACAGACCGTCGCGGCAGGCCTTCCGTGCAGACAGGGGCAGCAACATCGGGAGGAGAGAGAATGTCCGACAATACGGAAACCGACTATGAGGTCGGCCAGGACAATATCCAGATCATGGGGTTGGATATTCACAACCCGGTCTTTGCGGTCTCGGGCCTGACCATCATCGCTTTCGTGTTCTTTTCGCTGGTGTTCCGCGAACAGGCCACGGAGTTCTTCGGCTGGCTGCGGCCGGCGCTGACCAGCCGCTTTGACTGGGTGTTCATGGTTGCGGCCAACATCTTCGTGGTGTTTTCGCTGCTGCTGATCGTTACGCCCTATGGGTCGATCCGACTGGGTGGCCCGGACGCACGGCCCGATTACAGCTATGCCGGCTGGTTTTCGATGCTGTTCGCCGCAGGCATGGGCATCGGGCTGGTGTTCTGGGGCGTGGCCGAGCCGATCTCGCATTTCGGGTCGTCGCTGGGCGGTATGGCCGTGGGAGAGGACGGCGCGCGCACCGACTGGGCGCCGCTGGGCGCCGCGTTGAACGACCCTGAGGCATCGCGTGAACTGGCTATGGCCGCCACGATCTTTCACTGGGGGATGCACCCCTGGGCTGTATATGCGATCGTCGCGCTGGCGCTGGCCTTCTTTAGCTTCAACCGCGGGCTGCCCCTGACAATGCGGTCGGTCTTCTACCCGCTGTTCGGCGAGGCGACCTGGGGTCCGCTGGGCCATGTCATTGACGTTCTGGCGGTGTTTGCCACGATTTTCGGGCTAGCGACCTCGCTGGGGTTGGGGGCGACGCAGGCGCTGGCGGGGCTGAACTATCTGTTCGGCGTTCCGGTGAGCGACGGGATGAAGGTGTTTCTGATCGTCTTGATCACCGCCTTTGCGCTGGTTTCCGTCGTCGCGGGTCTGGACAAGGGGGTCAAGCGCCTGTCCGAGGCCAACATGATCCTGGCCGCCCTTCTGCTGTTGCTGGTTTTGGTCGTGGGTCCCACGATGGTCATCCTGACGGGATTCTTCGAAAGCATGATCGCCTATGTCGAAGCGCTGCCGGCGCTGTCGAACTGGATCGGGCGTGAGGACACCAATTTCATGCAAGGCTGGACGGCCTTCTATTGGGCCTGGTGGATCTCGTGGTCGCCCTTCGTGGGCATGTTCATCGCGCGCATCTCGCGCGGGCGCACCATCCGCGAATTCGTGACCTGCGTGATCCTGATCCCGACCCTTGTCGGTGCGCTGTGGATGAGCGTGTTCGGCGGCGCGGCACTGGATCAGGTGATGTCGGGCAGCGGTCAGGCCCTGACGGATGCGGCGCTGGAGCTGAAGATGTTCAAGATGTTCGAAGCCTTCCCGATGGCCGGCCTTCTGTCTTTCGTCGGTATCGTTCTGGTGGTCGTGTTCTTCGTGACCAGTTCGGATTCCGGCTCGCTGGTGATCGACACGATCACCGCCGGCGGCAAGACCGACGCTCCGACCGCGCAGCGCGTGTTCTGGTGCGTTCTGGAAGGCGCCATCGCAATCGTTCTGCTGCTGGGCGGCGGATTGGGCGCCCTGCAGGCCGCGGCCATCGCAACCGGGTTCCCTTTTGCGATCGTGCTGGTTCTGATGTGCGTGTCGATTTTCATCGGGTTGGTGAACGAACGCCGCTGCAAGTGACGCGGTCCATGATCTGAGCTGATAGGGCCTCGGGCGATCCAGGGCCCTTTTTTGTTGTCGGTCGCGTATAACCGCCACGGGGATACACACCTTGACCCGTGCGACTGGCCAAGGCTAACTGTCGCCGTTCGGTGTGCGCATTCGAACTGCCGCGGCCGCCCGTGGCTGGCTGGAAGACCTGCCATGTTGTCGGAGATGTCCGGTGTCATGCGCGGGCAGACCTCTGGAACCATCGTGCATGACAAGGGAAGGACAGTGTGATGGGCACTCTGGATATCGAGTTCGTGCGGGCGCAGTTTCCGGCCTTTGCCGAGCCGAGCCTGCAGGGAAAGTCTTTTTTCGAGAATGCGGGCGGGTCCTATACCTGCAAGCCGGTGCTGGACCGGCTGACGCGGTTCTACACCCAGCACAAGGTGCAGCCCTATGCCCCGTATGAGGCCAGCCGTCTGGCGGGCGAGGAGATGGACGAGGCGCGTATGCGCATGGCGGCCCTGTTGGGCGTTGACACGGACGAGCTCAGCTTTGGTCCTTCGACCACGCAAAACACTTATGTGCTGGCGCAGGCGTTTCGGCAATGGATGAAGCCGGGCGAGGCAATCGTGGTCACCAACCAGGATCACGAGGCCAATTCCGGCCCCTGGCGGCGTCTGGCCGAGGACGGGATCGAGATCCGTGAATGGCAGATCGAACCCGAGACCGGCGCGCTGAACCCGGCCGATCTGGAAAACCTGCTGGACGACAAGGTGCGGCTGGTCTGTTTTCCGCATTGCTCGAACGTGGTGGCCGAGATCAACCCGGTGACCGAGATCACCGCCATCGCCCACGCCGCCGGGGCCTTCGTGTGTGTCGACGGCGTTTCCTATGCCCCGCACGGGTTCCCCAACGTGGGCGAGTTGGGGCCGGATATCTATCTGTTCTCGGCCTACAAGACCTATGGACCGCACCAGGGTTGCATGGTGATCCGGCGCGCGCTGGGCGAGCTGCTGCCCAACCAGGCCCACTACTTCAATGGTGACGTTTTGTACAAGCGGTTCACCCCGGCTGGGCCGGATCATGCGCAGGTGGCCGCCAGCGCAGGCATGGCGGATTATGTCGATCTGCTGTGCGACCATCATGGTGGCCCGGCTTCGGGCGCGGGCGAACGCGGCCAGTTCGTGCATGACCTGATGCGTGCGCATGAAATTGCGCTATTGCAACCGGTGCTGGATGCGGTCAAGGACCGAAACGCGGTGCGCCTGATCGGCCCGGACAAGGCGGAACAGCGCGCGCCGACCGTGGCGCTGGCGCTGAACCGCAACGCCGAGGAGGTCGCCGCCGAACTGGCGCAACACGGCATCATGGCGGGCGGCGGAGATTTCTACGCGGTGCGGCCTCTGACCGCGCTGGGGGTCGATCTGGGGCAGGGCGTTCTGCGCGTCAGCTTCACCCACTACACCTCGCGCGACGAGATTGACCAATTGCTTCAAGCGTTTGATCGCGTTTTGTGATCCGCTACGCTCGTTGCTGCGTAGACAAGGAAAAACAGGGCGAGCATGGACAGCAAACAGTCACCTATTCTCATCTGGTTCCGGCAGGATCTGCGCCTGTCGGACCATCCGGCGCTAAGCGCCGCGGTACGGTCTGGGCGGCCGATCATACCGGTGTTCATTCGCGATTCACTGGTGGCGGGCCTAGGGGCGGCGCCCAAATGGCGGCTGGGTCAGGGGCTGGCGGCCCTGGAGCGAAACCTTGAACACAAGGGCAGCAAGCTTGTCCTGCGCAGCGGGGCCCCACTGGACGCGCTGAAGGCTCTCATTGGCGAGACGGGCGCGCGCGAGGTCTATTGGTCTCGGGCCTATGACCCGGACGCGATCGCGCGGGACACGGGTATCAAATCGGCGCTGACGGAATTGGGCCTGACCGCAAAATCCTTTCCGGGGCACCTTCTGTTCGAGCCGTGGACAGTGGCCACCAAGACCGGGAAGCCCTTTCGGGTATTCACACCGATGTGGCGCGCGGTGGCGCAGCGGGACGTCCCCTCGCCGGATCCGGCCCCCGAGCGGCTGGCTGCGCCGTCAGACTGGCCCGCGTCCGAACAGCTGGACGATTGGGGCCTCGGGCACGCCATGCGGCGGGGCGCCGGGATCGTCGGGCAGCATGTACAGGCCGGAGAGACAGCCGCCGAGGCGCGGCTTGACGCCTTCATGGAGCGGCTGGACGCTTATCCGGCGCAGCGCGACGCTTTGGCGGATGACGGAACATCGCACCTGTCCGAATACCTTGCGCTGGGCGAAATCGGCCCCCGAACGGTCTGGCACAGGGTGAAGGGCGCGGCCCTGATCGGCTCGACCGGCGCTGACGCCTTTCTGCGGCAACTGGTCTGGCGCGAGTTCGCCTATCACCTGATGTACCACACGCCGCATCTGCTGACGCGGAACTGGAGACCGGAATGGGACGGCTTTCCCTGGAACGAGGACATCGAGACGCCCGAGGTTCGGGCCTGGATGACTGCGCGCACGGGCATACCGATCGTCGATGCCGGGCTGCGCGAGATGTATGTGACAGGGCGGATGCACAACCGGGCGCGGATGATTGTGGCAAGTTATCTGACCAAGCACCTGATGACGCATTGGAAAATCGGGATGGACTGGTTTGCCGACTGCCTGGTCGATTGGGATGCCGCCTCGAACGCGATGGGCTGGCAATGGGTGGCGGGTTCAGGGCCGGACGCCGCGCCCTTCTTCCGTATTTTCAACCCGCAGTCCCAGGCCGAGAAGTTCGACCCAAAAGGCGCCTATGTGCGGCGTTGGGTGGCCGAGGGTCAGAGCGCCCCGCCGGAGACCGCCCTGTCATATTTCGAAGCCATTCCCCGGTCGTGGAACCTGAGTCCCAACGACGCCTATCCGCGGCCGGTCGTCGATCTGAAGGTCGGCCGCGAACGCGCGTTGGCCGCGTATGAAGGCCAAAAAAACCAGTAAGGAACTGAAAACTTGCCAGAAACGCTTTCGCGACCTAGCCTGACCCGAATACCGCAAAGGGGAGCGCGGATGATCTTGACCACCACCGAGGGGCAGAAAAACCTGCCCAGATATTTTGCCCAAGTCTTCAAGATGCTCGGAAAGATGGAGTCCGGCCGGCTGGATATCAGCTTGCCCGACGGGCGCGTGTTTCGCAGCGAAGGCGCCAAACCCGGACCGGTTGCGCGAGTGGACATTCATGACCCCGACGTGTTCGCGCGCCTGATCCGAGAAGGCGAGCTTGGCTTTTCCGACGCCTACTTGGAAGGCGGGTGGAGCAC
The DNA here is from genome assembly GCF_059613165.1 of Ruegeria sp. BHSB172. Taxonomy (NCBI): domain Bacteria; kingdom Pseudomonadati; phylum Pseudomonadota; class Alphaproteobacteria; order Rhodobacterales; family Roseobacteraceae; genus Ruegeria; species Ruegeria sp. BHSB172. The sequence continues at coordinate 33,194 of NZ_JBXWRZ010000013.1, read as the reverse complement.
GCCCGATCTGCGCTCCTTCATGGATCTGGTGCATTTGGGCACCGAGACGGTCTACGACGATTTCACCGGTAAGTTTCTGGTGCAGGCCTATGAGAAGCTGCGGTTCTGGCTGCAGCGCAATCACCGGAAACAGGCCCGCAAGAATATTTCGTACCATTATGATCTGGGCAATGATTTCTACGCCGCCTGGCTGGACGAAACGATGACCTATTCCAGCGCCCTGTTCGAGACCGGGCAGGAAAGTCTGGAAAAGGCGCAGATCGCGAAATATGCCAGCATGGTCGATGAGATGGGTGTAAAGCCAGGGGACCATGTGCTTGAGATCGGATGCGGCTGGGGCGGGTTCGCTGAATACGCCGCAAAGGAGCGCGGCCTGCGCGTGACGGGGTTAACGATCAGTCAGGAGCAGTTGAAGTACGCACGTCAACGTATTGAAAAAGCAGGGTTGTCAGACCGGGTAGAGCTCAAGCTGCAGGACTATCGCGACGAACGTGGGCAATATGACGGCATCGCTTCGATCGAGATGTTCGAGGCCGTCGGGCAGAAATACTGGCCCGTCTATTTCGAAACCGTGCGCGAGCGGCTGAAGCCGGGAGCTCAGGCGACCTTGCAGATCATCACTGTCGCCGACCGGCGCTGGGAGGTTTACAAAAACGGGGTGGATTTCATCCAGAAATATATCTTTCCGGGCGGCATGCTGCCGTCGCCGACGGTTCTGCGCGCGCAGATCGCTCAGGCGGGCCTGCAGGTTGTGCGATCGAAGGAATTCGGGCCGAGCTATGACCTGACGCTGCGCCGTTGGTACGACACGTTCAACGAAAAATGGGACCAGATCGCGGCCATGGGCTTTGATGAGCGTTTCCGCCGCATGTGGAATTATTATTTGACGGCCTGCGGCGCGGCCTTTGACACCGGCAATTGCGATGTGACACAGATCACAATAGCAAAACCGAACTAAAGCACGGAAAAGACAAATGCCCACCGCCTCACGCCTGGTTGCCGCGATCTGCCTTGTGGTCGTGGCCTTTCTGGTATCCGGAATGATCATGGACAACGGAGAGGAGGGCAAGGATTATGGCTATTTCACCTATGTCAACGTCATACTCGGGTTTCTGTGCGGCTGGGTGATCATGGGCAAGCGCGCCGGTCACGGGTGGACGGCCGCGATCAACAACGGGCTGACCGGGGTGGTTTCGCTGGTTTTCTGGGGGCTTTTCGTGCAAGGCACCTACGAGATGTTTCGTCTGGCGATGCGCCACCGGTATGACGGCCCGTTCGAAGCGCTGCTTGCGATTTTCCAGCTGGGTGTCGAGTTTGGGCAAGAGCTGATCTATCCGGAAATCATTGCAACCCTGGCCTTCGGGGCCATCCTGTCGGGGCTGTTCACCGAAGAAGCGTCGCGTCGGTGGAACTGAGCTCTGGTTGAAGGTCCTGACAACATGACAGATCTGTTTTTCTACGGCACGCTGCGCCACTTGCCGCTGCTCGAACGTGTGCTGGGCCGGTCCGGGGATGCGCTGGCGGTTCGGCCGGCCCGCCTGATCGACCACGCCGTGCGTTGCGCAGAAGGGCAGCCCTTTCCGATGATCGTGCCCGAAGCTGGACAAGCGGCCGAGGGGCTGCTTGTGCAAGGTCTGCAGGCGTTGGACTTGGACCGGCTGGCCTTCTACGAGGGCGGGTTTGAGTTCGATCTGCGCGATTGCAAGGTGCAGTGCGACGATGGCACGCTGGTGCCGGCCCAGGTGTTCTTTCCTGACGCCGGCCGGTGGACACCGGGTGCGCCATGGTCGCTGGACCAGTGGATTGCCCGATGGGGACCCATGACCCTGCTGGCCGCTGACGAGGTCATGAGCTGGTACGGCCGGATCGATGCCGTCGACATCGCCGAAAGCTTTCCGGCCATCCGAACCCGGGCCTGGGCCCGGCTCGCGGCCCGGAAACGCCGTACCGGAGATCCGCGCGACATTCGCAAGGACGTGATCGTTCACCGGCACCACCGGGCCTACGTCAACTATTTCGGTGTCGACGAGATCGACCTTCAGCATCGCCGCCATGACGGCACGATGGGGCCGGTTCTGAACCGCAGCGCCTTGATGCAGGGCGGTGCCGTGGTCGTCCTGCCATATGATCCGGTCCGCGACTGCGTTCTGCTGGTCGAACAGTTCCGCCCGCCCGTCTATCTGATCGACGACCCCGAGCCATGGGTCTGGGAACCGGTGGCCGGCATGATCGACCCCGGTGAGACGCCTGAACAGACGGCGCTGCGGGAAACGGTGGAGGAGGCGGGGGTGTCGCCGTATCGGCTGGAATACGCCGGCGGGGCCTATTCCTCGACCGGGTCGTCGACCGAATTCGTCCATCTGTATGTCGGCCTGTGCGATCTGACCGATCCGGCGGCCAATGGCGGTGTGACGGCCGAGGGCGAGGACATCCGCAGCCGGATCCTGCCATATGACGCGTTCATCGGCCAGGTCGACCGCCACGGCTTCAAGGACATGCCGTTGTTGGTGGTGGCGCATTGGCTGGCGCGCCATAGGGATCGGTTGCGCGGCTGAGCATCGCCGCTTGTCGTCGGAGCCGGGCACCTGTATGCCTGCAATGATGCCAAATGACATGAGGGCGCCATGCGCATAGCACGAGATCTTGCCGACGCAGTTGGAAAAACCCCGTTGATCCGCCTCCGCCGGGTCAGCGAGGAAACCGGATGTGAAATTCTGGGCAAGGCCGAGTTCATGAATCCCGGTCAGTCGGTCAAGGACCGGGCCGCGCTGTACATCATTCGCGATGCCATCGCCCGTGGCGAGCTGAAACCAGGGGGAACCATCGTCGAAGGCACGGCCGGAAACACCGGGATCGGGCTGGCGTTGGTGGGGGCGTCGATGGGGTTCAAGACGGTGATCGTGATCCCCGAAACACAGTCGGAAGAAAAGAAGGACATGTTGCGCCTTGCCGGCGCGCAACTGGTCCAGGTGCCGGCTGCTCCGTACCGGAACCCCAACAACTTTGTCCACTATTCGCGCCGCCTGGCAGAGAAACTGGCCAAGACCGAACCCAATGGCGCGATTTGGGCCAACCAGTTCGACAACGTAGCCAACCGTCAGGCCCATGTGGAAACCACCGGCCCCGAGATCTGGGAGCAGACCGAAGGCAAGGTCGACGGGTTCATCTGTGCCGTGGGCTCGGGCGGAACGCTGGCCGGCGTGGCCGAGGCGCTGCAGCCCAAGGGTGTGACCATCGGGTTGGCCGATCCGCTGGGCGCGGGGCTATATTCCTATTACACGACCGGCGAAATCGCGATGGAGGGCAGCTCGATCGCGGAAGGGATCGGGCAGGTGCGCATCACCAAGAATCTGGAAGGGTTCAATCCGGACCATGCCTACCAGATCAGCGATACCGAGGCGCTGCCCTATGTCTTCAACCTTCTTCGCGAAGAGGGGTTGGTGATGGGCGGCTCGACCGCGATCAACATCGCCGGCGCGGTCCGGCTGGCCCGCGAAATGGGGCCTGGGCACACGATCGTCACGGTCTTGTGCGACTATGGCACGCGCTATCAGTCCAAACTGTTCAACCCCGAATTCCTGCGGGAAAAAGAGCTGCCCGTCCCCGAGTGGATGACCGAGGCGCCCCGCAGCATCCCCGGCGTGTTCGAAGACGTCTGATGGTCAGGCACCTGCAACATCTGCTGGCACTTGCCTTTGTGCTTGTGCTGAGTCTGGTCGGCGGTGCATCTGCCCAGCTGAGTGACACGCAGAGTGAGTATTACAAGAAATGGCTTAGCACAGCCGAGCGCGCTGAAAACGTCATTGAGGCGCGCCGTGCTTCGAATGTCGCATTCGAAAATTTGAGAGCAGAAATAAATGCTTACAGGGAGGACTTCAATTGGGCACGGACGGCAAACACCGATCGGTTGAAAACACTCGAAGCACAGCTTAATGCGCTTGGGCCGGCGCCCGAGGATGGCTCGGAGGAACCAGAGCAGATAGCTCAGCTGCGGTCCCACTTGGAAAGTCAGATCAACAAGCTGAAGATCCCGCGGATCATCAGCGAGGAAGCCTTCAGTCGCGCCAATGGATTGATCAGCGAAATTGACGGGATCATTCGAGAGCGGCAGCGTACGCAGCTTTTGACGCGTGGGCCGTCGCCGCTCAATCCCGCGTACTGGGTACCTGCCTGGGAGGCGGTCAGCGAGGCCGGGCACAGCCTGGTCAACGAAACCAAGGCGAACCTTCGGTCAGCAGTCGTTCGTGAAAGAATGCGCAATGATGCTCCAGCCATCCTGACGCTGGTCATTTTGGCGCTGGTACTGCTGCTGTTTGGGCGTCGCTGGTCAGAGAGGGCCGGCGATTATCTGCGGCGCTTTGGCGGTGCGGGGCGTGGCGTGTGGACCTTCATCGTTTCGCTGTTTCGGATCATCTTCCCGTGGATGGGGGTCGTTTTTCTCATTCAGGCCGTGTCGATGACCGGCGTTCCGGGGTTTCGCGGCGCTTTGCTGATCCAGGAAGTTCCCTATTGGGCCGCGATCATTCTGTTCTACGACTGGATCGGACGTCAGATACTTTCGATGAGCGAGGCCGATGGTGCCTTGGCCCTGCCGGAAGGCAAGGTTGCTGAACTGCGGCTTTACATCGACCTGTTAGCCGTGATGCTGATTTTGCACGAACTGGCGCAGTTGTTCGGTCGGATCGAAAACATCTCCGACGCGACCCGCGCGGTGGTCAACTTTCCCATCATTCTGATTACCGGTCTGCTATTACTGCGGGCTCGGCATATCCGTGGTGGCGGTGATGGTCGAGATTCCGATGAAAAGACTTCGGAGCGGGGCCGGGGATTTGCGCAGATCGTCGAGCTTCTTCGGCGTCTCATGTTTTTGTTGGGGGCCACCGGACCATTGCTTGCTGCGCTGGGTTATACCAACGCGGCCGTTGCGGTTGTCTTCCCGGCGGTCAAGACGCTTATTCTGATTGCGGCCCTGGTGATCTTCCAGCGTTTCGTGACATCGCTATATGGCTGGCTGACCGGCCAGCAGGACGGGGCGAGCGACTCGCTGTTCTCTGTTCTAGTCGGGTTCGTTCTGGCTGTTCTGGCGCTGCCAGTCCTGGCGCTGTACTGGGGCGCGCGGGAGACCGACCTTATCGAGGTCTGGTCGCGGATCATGCTGGGCTTCGACATTGGTGGCGTGACAATCTCGCCGTCCAATTTCCTGACTTTCGTGGCCGTCTTCGTGATCGGCTACATGCTGACCCGCCTCTTGCAAGGCACGTTGCGCGGATCGCTTCTGCCGAAGACCGGGCTCGACGCTGGAGGGCAGGCCGCTGTCGTGGCCGGAACGGGCTATGTCGGTATTTTCGTGGCGGCGTTGGTCGCCATTGTGGTCGCAGGCTTTGACATGTCTTCGTTGGCGATCGTGGCCGGGGCGTTGTCGGTCGGTATCGGTTTCGGCCTGCAGACCATCGTGTCGAACTTCGTGTCCGGGATCATTCTGTTGATCGAGCGCCCGATCTCGCAGGGCGACTGGATCGACGTGAACGGCATGACCGGATACGTCCGCGATATTTCGGTCCGCTCGACCCGGATCGAGACCTTTGATCGGACCGATGTCATCATCCCCAACTCGGACCTGATCAGCGGGGTGGTCACGAACTATACCCGCGGCAACACCATCGGGCGGGTCATCGTTCCGGTCGGAGTGGCCTATGGCACGGATACCGCCAAGGTCGAGAAGATCCTGCGCGAGGTGGCAAACCAGCATCCGATGGTCCTGTCGCACCCGACGCCCAACATCTACTTTGTCGGGTTCGGGGCAGACTCGCTTGATTTCGAGATCCGCGCGATCATCCGCGATGTGAATTGGGTGGTGGCGGTCAAGTCCGAAATGAACCACGAAATCAATCGCAGATTCGCCGAGGAGGGGATCGAAATTCCCTTTGCCCAACGGGATGTCTGGTTGCGCAATCCCGAGACATTGGTCGGAGCGCCTGGGGTTGGTGTCAATGCGCCCGAAGTCGAGTGCGAGCCGAGTCAAGGAAAGGCTTCGCCGGATGGATTGTCAGACGGTGCCCACAAGTCCGAGGGAGACGTCAAAACCTGAAGGCTCGGTGTCCGGGCCCACAGAATGGGTTGTGTTGTTCATCAACAACGTCGGAAATTTTTGGTCCGGCTGAGATGCATGTGATTTGCGTTCAATCGGGCCTTGCAAATCCTGATTCATTGGTCCAAATATCCTCGGCACGGAGAGGTGGCCGAGTGGTCGAAGGCGCACGCCTGGAAAGTGTGTAGGCGGGAAACCGTCTCCAGGGTTCGAATCCCTGTCTCTCCGCCACTATTTCTCTTCATCCATCTGATATTATTGTGATATTGGCGGGCTAATTTCTATTCGTCCCCCAATTCCCCCACCCCCGAAAGCAGGCCATGCCAAGTTGTGTAAAGACAAAGCTTGGCTGCCAATACATTCCCTTGCCGGACAGTACGACTCTAGATTTTCCGGCCCTGAGCCGACCCCCGAAGTGGGGTCTCGATGCTGCGACAAGACCCGCCTAACTAATAGTCTGCGGACAAAGCAACATTTGGCAAACTCGGTCAATAGCGTTGATACCCAAGGGGGCGTTGGCACGGAATGCCTGTTCTGAGCCGAACCTAGAGGTTTTTGCGTGACGCTTGAATGTCAGATTGCGTCGCAGGCCGCTGTTGTAAATTTGAGAAATCTATTTTGCTACCGTTTCACGGGCCGGGGAGAAGAAGGCATCGCTCTATGCGATAGCGAAGTGTCGTCAGCTGGAGGTCTTCGCAGAATCGGCTTCTCAGCACAGATTTTCTCATGCTCCCAGAGTGCAGCGCGTCGTTTTTGCTCGTGCGACTTTACGATCGACGCCAATGGTGTATTCGAATCGTATGAGAATATTCCCGTGCATTGCGGATATAAACTGCACCCCCAGAAGAGTTGTTCTTTTTTGTTCTTCCGTAGAGCCATCTTCCTACCACACTTTTTGCAGTCAGGATGCGCGGAAATGAAATCTGAGCAAAACTTCTTGTCTTTTTCCCAACCATTGGGAAGACATTTGGTCAGGCCTCCTTCCCGCTCCAAATCGTTGTGTGCGAGTTGGCGAACGTATTCCTTTTGCATCTCTGTTGGAATATTGCTGGAGTTGCCTCTGTGAGAACATAGAACTGAGGCTTCTGCCGAATGCCGTAGCCGGTCATCAAGCATGTTCCAAAGTGGTGTATCCACGAAGTCGGGAATTTGCCCTCCACAATATTTGCAATCTAAACACTTGTAGACATAAACAGATTCAAAGTCTGGTTCGTTTCTCCGCGGACAGGCATTGACGTAGAATTTAGGAGTCAATTTACGCGGAACCATGTCGTTGAGCCGTGAGGCTTCAGCTCTCAATCTCTTCGTGAATTCTTTTTCCAATCTCTCCCGAGTCTCCGTCCGCCCAGTGACCAGCCACTTGCGTGGTGCCTGTAACTTTATTAGCCGTGTTAGTTCATTTGGTGAGACGTGGCGATCTGCGTCCGAGAGGTCAATCTCTATGGCGCCAATTCCCATTCTTCGCATTCGTTCCCGTTTCGGTTGATCAACCTCATGCGTGACACGAATTTCAATGAACAACTGGACGCCGTTCAACTCCAGAACCGCATCAGGCCGAAACCCCTGGTGTACCCAGTCTTGTGGCTCGATGCGGACATTGGACTCCGATGCAATACGTTCAGGAAAGGAATGCGTCATTAGTTCGTTCAGTTTCGCGATGGGCCCGTTTGCCAACTCGTTTGGGGCGGGCCAGCCTGCCTTGCGAATGATTTCTTCCGGAATGAGAATTTTCCCCTTCAGGTCTTTTAGGGCTTGTTTTGCGGCTAAATGTAGTGCGGTTTCGCCAGCGCTCTCGCAGTTCACTTTTGATGCATGGGCGAAGTGCCATACCCGATGCTTGCCCTGACGCGCGATCAGGGGTGACTTGCAGGCAGGGCATAGACATCCGCAATCCGAGCCGTTCCGCACGTCGCTGACATGAACCAAACGACCATCCGTTTCGCGTATACCCCATCCCGGACGATTTTCGTGAGTTGCGGACAATGGTTAGCCCCTCTTGAGGTGTAGCTGAACTACTTCCATTGTAAGTATGCAAACTCCTGAATTCCAAGCTTTTGCCAAGGTGCTGGGCATAAAACGGAGCGATATTGCCTTCTGCAAGCAAACCCCTGAACGCTGGACGAGCGGCAGGTATTGACGGTAAGGGCTAGGTCGTACGTCCAGCAGGAAGGGAACCCCAGTGCATACGCCTGACCACTCGGTGGCCGACAGCATCTATTACATCAACCTTGATCGCGTACCGGAACGCCGTGCCTTCATGGAGGCCGAGTTCGCGCGGGCCGGGTTGGCCGGGGCGCACCGTCTCAGCGCGACTGATGCCAGCCAGCCGGGGGCGCTGAATTCCGCGCGCTATGTGCCCGGCAGCGGCAGCCGGTGGGGGCTCAAGCTGAGTGAGATCGGGTGCTTCGAAAGCCACCGAAGGATATGGCAAATCGGAGCCGACAGAGGGCTGCCGGCCGTGGTCGCATTTGAGGATGATGTCCAACTGTCCGATGTGACGGCCGATGTCCTTCAATCTCTGGTCCTGAACGCCGACAAATTCGACTACGTCAAGCTCGACTATTGGCCGCGCGTGCGCCGATTCGGCCCCAGCAGGGACATTGGTGGCGTGGCGGTGCGCGAGATATTGGAGATGGTTGCCAGTGCGGCGGCATATGTCGTGTCGCAGCAAGGATGCCGCAAACTGCTGGAATGGTCTGAAGAATACTCGGACCATCTGGATGACTTTCTGACCATTCCGCGCCCGGATTGGGCCATGTATCAATGTTTTCCAGCCGTGTGTGTCCAGGCGGTTCAGTCGCAGTTGGACACTCAGACCGTCATCAAGACTAGCGAACGCGAGCAGGACGTTCGCATCAACAGCGGGCTGGACAAGGGGCCGACCTGGTTCCGGGTGGCGCGCGAGCTGAAGGCTGCGGGCCGCAAGCTGTACTGGCGGGCAGGCGGACAGTCCCGGCTTTTGAAGCGGGGCGGCTATGTCGGTCTGGTTCCCTGCGCGGATGATCTTGAGGTCTGAACTCTTAAGGCCGGTTCGGGTCGAGTCTCTTGTAAATCGCTGGTTTTGTGTGCTCAAAAACAGTGAATAGCTCAAAATAATTCGCAATACTCTCGGGATGAGATTACACTGCGAGGATGTTTGAGTTGGTATGAGGTCGCGCCGTGGTTCAGACGATTTTTGAAAAATACGGCGGATTCAAAACGATAAGCCGGATCGTGATGTCGTTTTATGAAATGGCATTGGAGTCCGACGAGATCGGCGACTATTTCGAAGACATCGACATGCCGCGCCTGATCGACCACCAGACCAAGTTCGTGTCTTCGTTGGTCGGAGGCCCGGCCTCGTTCAGCGATGACCGGATCGAGGCGGTTCACCGCCACCTGGGTATCAGTCATTCGGATTTCGACGCGATGGCCGCCTTGTTCGCGCAGGCCCTGTCGATGCACGGCATGTCGGATGAAGACGTGGAGGCCGCCCTTGCCGCCATCGAGGGCAAGCGGGGGATCATCGTCGCCCGCAACGCGGCATGAGCATCCAAGCCATCAACGAACAATTGCTGCGGGCCATCGGAGTCGGCGTTGCGGTATTGCGGGCTTCGGATCTGACCTTCATCTTCCACAACGGGCCTTTTGCCGAATGGTTCGGAACGCCGGCCGCCGATCAGACCTTGCTGGACCTGCTGCCTGATCTGGACGGGCGCGAACTGGATGACGTCAAGCAATCAGGGCTGCGCTATTCGGCCGAGCTGAAAATCAAGCGCAACCGCCGGACGCTGATTTTCGCCGTCTCGGTGTCGCTGGCCAACGGGATGGACGAGCAGATTCTAGTGGTCGAATGCCAGAATATCACTCGGATCCGCGAACTTGAAAGTATGATCGACAGCTACTCGACCATGGTCGAGCGCAACACGCGCGAATTGGAGCGCGAAAAGGAGCGGGTCGAGCGGTTGCTGCTGAACCTGATGCCGCGATCCGTCTACGAGGAGTTCAAGACCTTCGGGGTGGTGACACCACAACTGTTCGATCAGGTTTCGGTTGTGATGCTGGACTTTGTCGGGTTCACCGATTTTGCGGCCCGGACCGACCCCACGGTCACGTTGAGCGAACTGAACGACATCTTCACCGCCTTCGACCGGATCGTCGAGCAATTCGGCTGCGAGCGGATCAAGACGATCGGCGATGCCTACCTGGCGGTGTCGGGAATGCCGGATGCAACGCCCGATCACGCGACGGCGGTGGCGCATTGCGCGGTGCGGTTTCTGCGATATCTCGACCGGCGCAATGAAAGCCATCCGCATAAATGGCAGGCGCGCATAGGCCTGGGCATTGGTCCGGCGGTGGGGTCGGTCGTGGGGGTGCAGAAATACGTCTATGATGTTTTCGGGCCGGCTGTGAACATCGCATCGCGGCTTCAGGTTTTTGCCAACCCGATGAACATTGTCGCGCCGGAAGAGATGAAATACGCCCTGATCGACGAATTCCAGATCGCCGATCTCGGGGCGGTCGAAATCAAGGGCATGGGGCGGATGGATCTGATCAATGTCAGTTCGCGGCTGAACGTATCCCGGTCCGGCCGGATGCCGTGATCATTCGTCCGGCGGCACCAGCCCTAGACCGCGCAGATAGATGCCAATCCCGGTTTCCAGAAGGTCCTCGGGCGGGAAGGGCGAGGACGCGCCCGTGTTGCGGGCATAGAGTTCGACCACGCCGTGGCTCATGGCCCAGATATGCGCGCTGAACATCGAGGCGGGTGGGCGTTTCTCGGGTGGGATGTGTTGTGACAGGTCGGCTGCTGCCTGTTCAAGCACGGATTTCGCACGGTTTGCGGCCATCGACAGCTCGGGCGTGCGGTTCAGGGATATGCCGCTTTCGAACATCGCGATGTAGTGACCGGGATGCTTGCGGGCAAAGGCCAGATAGGCCCGGCCGGTCGCCTCGAACGCGGCAAGCGCCGACGGCTGCCCCTTGTCATAGGCGTGTTGCATCAGGTCGGCGAACATCTCGAAGCCCTGGCGCGCGGCCTCGGCGATCAGGTCTTCGCGCCCGTGATAGTGGCGATAGACAGCGGCCGGCGTCACCCCGGCGGTCTTGGCGGCCTCGGACAGGGTAAAGCCGGTCGGGCCCTTTTCCTCGATCAGGGACAGGGCCGCCTCGATCAGCGCCTGCTTGAGGTTCCCGTGGTGATAGCCGCGCTTGGTCATACCGGCCTCGAATGCCTGTGTTTCTTTTGTCTTTTGCCTAACGGGTATATGGTGTCGATCGGCAGGAATCCACCGCTGCGGCATGGCCGCGCGGGTCGTCATGCATCCCAGATGTCCGGGCCTCCGCAGATCAGGGGATCGGGGGTGCCGACGGTGTCGAGATCTTTTTCGTCATGGTCCAACCCCGCCAGAACCGTTCGGATCGCGGCCAGCCGGGCGCGCTTTTTGTCGTCCGCGCGGATGATGGTCCAGGGGCAGTGGTTGAAATGCGATCGGGTCAGAGTTTCGTGGATGGATTGGGTGTAGTCCTCCCACTTGCCAAGGCCGGCGATGTCGATGGGGCTGAGCTTCCAGTATTTCAGCGGGTCGTTTTCGCGGTCCAGAAAGCGCCTGAGTTGTTCGGCCCGACCAACGTTCAGCCAGAACTTGAACAGGCGGATGCCGTCGTTGACCAGACCTTCCTCCAACCCCGGAAGCTGTCTAAAGAAGCGCTCTCGATCGTCCGGGGTGCAAAAGCCAAAGACGTTTTCGACCACGCCGCGGTTGTACCAGCTGCGGTCAAAAAAAACGAGCTCTCCGGCCGAGGGCAGGTGCGGAATGTAGCGCTGGAAATACCACTGGCTGCGTTCGGCATCCGACGGTTTGCTGAGCGCCACGACCCTTGCGCCGCGCGGATTGAGATTTTCGCGGAACCGTTTGATGGTTCCTCCTTTGCCCGCGGCGTCGCGCCCTTCGAAGATGATGGCGACACGTTGACCGGTTTCCTTGACCCAGGCCTGCAGCTTGACCAGTTCAATCTGCAGCGCGTCCATCTGCCGGTCATAGTCCTTACGCTTCATCTTTTGTCGGTAGGGGTAGGTTGGAGACAGGATGTCGCCGCGGCCAGCATTCTCGATCGCGTCGCGGACATCTTTGGGTGCGGACTTGCGGTAATAGTCGTTGATTGCCCCTTTTTGGGTTCCGGTCATGAAGCGCCTCGTAAAACTGTTCACAGGTCACTATGGCTTGCTGGCCGGGCTAACGCAAACCGGCACGGTGCGCTGCCCGCTCGATGGCTGCGGCCACCTCGGACGCGGCGACGACCTGTGGCATGTGGCCGATGCCCTGCAGTTCGATCAACTCGGCGCCCGGTATCCGATCGCGCAGGCGCCGCGAGTGCCAGTCCAGCCCCACGGTGGTATCGGCAGTGCCGTGGACGATCTCGGTCGGGGCCGAAATTTCAGGATAGCGCGGTTCGAGTCTCGTGACTTCATCCAGCAAGTTGGCGCGCTGTTTGGCATTGGCGTGCATGGATGCGCGGCGCAATGTCAGACCGGGACCGAAATGCTGGGCATAGCCTGCAGGCGTCTTTTGCGGGGAAAACACGGTACCCAGCGCTTTTTCGACATACCAGTCCGGCACGAAAGCGGTAATCAAAGGCAAGAGCACTGCGCTGCCCCAGGCCGTCGATGAGACGCCATTGAACGAATCCAGCGGGGTTTCCCATGGCACCGCTGCCGGGGCGATCAGGACCAGAGCCAAAATATCTTCCGGTCGCGTCACCGCCCAGGCAAGGGCGACCGAACCGCCATAGCTTTGCCCCGCGACGATGGGTTTGTCAGCCCCCAACCGGGCCGCGGCCCTTTGCAGGATGTCCGCCTGTTCGACGATGGTTTCGCCGGCAGGATTGAAGCTTTGCGAATATCCAAGGCCGGGTCGGTCGAACACGATGACACGAAAAGACCTGGCCAGTATCGGTGCCAGCGCAAAGGTCATGTCGCGGGTGTTGCCGCTGGAGCCATGTATCAGCACGACGTCAGGCCCCTGACCCATGACCACCGCATGGACGGCGATACCGTCGATGTCCAGGATTTGCCCCTCGGGCGGGAAGTCCGCCAGGGCTCGGGATTCCCGCTGGGCCGCAAGCCAGAGGGTCACGGCCGCCAGCGTTGCCGCGGCCGCGGTGAACAGTATCAGCGCCTTAACGGCCAATTTCGTTCATGTCGAACGGGGTGGTCTGGTAAATCTCGTTGATCCAGTTCCCGTACAGAAGATGCGCGTGGCTGCGCCAGCGGTTCTGCGGAGTCCGGCTGGGATCGTCGTCGGGGTAATAGTTGATCGGAACGTTGATCGGCGTGCCGTTGGCGACGTCGCGGTCATATTCCTGTTTCAGTGTGTCGCTGTCGTATTCGAAATGGTTGAAGATATACAGAGCCCTGTGTGCGGGGTCCTCGACCAGGCAGGGGCCGACCTCGTCACTGCCCAACAGGGTGGTCAGGCCGGGGGCGGCGTCGATCTCGCCCTGTCGCACCTCGGTCCAGCGGCTGACGGGGATCACGCAGTCATCCGAGAAGCCGCGCAGAAACGGCGAGGCAGGCGCAAGGTTGCGATGCCGGAAACAGCCGAAAGCCTTGGCCGGAAGCATATGCTTTCGGACCCCGTGGAAGTGGTAGATCATCGCCATCCCGCCCCAGCAGACGCCAAATGTGGAATGCACGTTGGTCTGGGTCCAGTCGAACACTTCAGTCAGTTCATCCCAATAGGTCACGTCGGAGAAATCCAGATGTTCGATCGGGGCGCCGGTGATGATCAGCCCGTCGAATTTCTGGTCCTTGACCTCCTGGAAAGGGCGATAGAACTCTTCCATGTGCTCGGCGGCGGTGTTCTTGGTCTGATGTTCGGTCATCCGGATCAGCGACAGTTCGATCTGAAGCGGGGTTGCCCCGATCAGCCGCGCGAACTGGTTTTCCGTCTGGATCTTCTTCGGCATCAGGTTCAGCAGCCCGATCTTCAGCGGCCGGATGTCCTGCCGCATGGCCTGATCCTCGGCCATGACCATGACGCCTTCGTTGGTCAGGACGTCAAAGGCGGGCAGGTCAGAGGGGATCTTGATGGGCATGGCTCAAACTTCTGGTTGGTCCGGTGAGAGGCTCTAGTTAGGACGCGGCCCGGCGGGCCTCAAGGGTGCGTTCGATCAACTCGTCGAAATCACCGGCATCGCGTACCTGTCCGATCTGGTCGGCAGTGACGGTCACGCCCCAGTTTTCCGCCATCGCCCGATACCGCGGTTGGCGATGCGCAAGCGCCTGGGCATAGGTCCAGCGGATGAAGTCATCGGGGTTCACGTCAGCCTCGGCGCAGCCGTGCCGATCCAGGTAGTCCTGCCAGACGCGCGTCAGGAATTCGGCCTGGTAGGACATGGGCTTGGGGGCCTTGTCAAAGCGACGGATCAATTCGGCGGTGTGGTCGTCATCGCCCTTGATCCAGATCATCAGCGTATGGTGCGACAGTTCCGACAGCACGCGATCCGCCGGGTCATCGGGATCGACCCATTCACAGATCGACCCGCCCGTATCGCAGATGAAATGCGGATAACCGTACAACCGCTGCGCGCGGTCGATGAAATATTCGGTGTCCAGCAGGGCGTGGATCTCGGCCAGCCGGAATTGTTCCTGCCGGCGCCGGTATTCAGGCATGGGCAGGCCGCCCAGGTCCGGGTTTCCGGGCTTGCCCAGATAGGCGGACACGGGGGTCAGATTCTCGAACGAGATATTCGAGCCGATATAGATGGAATCGGTCAGCAGCAGATCGCGCAGAAACGGCACCTTCATCGCCTCGGCCTTGGCGTTGTCGGTGATGTATTCTCCCATATAGCGTGTACCGATCCGGTAATCGATCGAGTAATGAAACCAATCGCCGGATTCGCGCAGGATATTCGAGACATAGGTCTTGCCCAGCCCCGACATCCCGAAAAACAGCACCTTCTTTCGTGCAGCCTCGCGCCATTCCCGTGCCGAGCCGTAGATCATGTTCCGCCGTCCCTTGTTTTGCCCTAGCTAGAACGCAGGGCGCGCGGCGTCAATCGCGCCGCCCGGATCGACTGAGGATCGTCAAGCCTAAGGCAAGAACGCCGAACCCCAGATAGGCGTTGGGCGGAAGGGCCTCGTTTCGGACCAGGGCGCCAAGCGTGATCGCCACCGGAGGGATGATGAGCGTCACCAGCAACAGATTGCCGCTGCCCGCCGCCGCGAGGATGCGGTAATACAGCAAATAGGCGCCGGCCGTTGCCACCACGGCGAAATAGCCGATGGCCAGCCACGTCTCGGCGGGCAGGAACAGGACGGGCGGGCCGTCAACGACCATCATGACTGGCAGCATGAAAACCGTAGAGGCGGTCAACATACCAGCAGCCGAGACTTGCGGCGGCAACTCGGACAGGTGAAGCCGCGCCCAGACCGCTGCCATCGCATAGGATGCCGCGCCGGCCAGAATCGCCAGTTGCCCCATGCTCTGCAGGTCAAAGCGCAGCAGACTGCCGATGCCAATCGTGATGGAGACGCCGGCGAATCCGAGGATCACCCCGATCAGGCGGGTCGCCGAAAGCCTTTCGTCGGGAAAGAACATCGCGGCGGCCAGAACTCCGAAGATGGCCGTGGCTGCGTTCAGAATTGAGGTCAGGCCGGTATCCACATGAAGCTGGCCCCAGGCCATCAGGGTGAAGGGTAGGGCATTGTTCAGCAGCCCCATGACCAGGAATGCGCGCCAGACCCGCCAGCTGGTCGGCACGGGCAGCCGCTGGATCAGGACTACGGCCCAAAGAGCCAGCGCCGCCCAGAAAACCCGGTGAAACACGGCGGTGATCACCGGAACCGAATCCAGAGCGATTCGAATCGCAAGGAAGGACCCGCCCCAGATCAGGCCCAGCAGCAAGAGTTCGGCCCCGGAGCTGGGTGAGAGTGTTTTTTGTCGTGTCATACCGGCATTTTCCACACCAGAGCCGGGCAAACGACCCGGATCATGCGAAAAACCCCGCCACTTGGGCGGGGTTCATGTTTTCAACCATTTGGCGGTCTTCAGTTCAGCGCATAGGTGATCTGGAAGCCGACACTCCAGGCGCTGTTGCCTTCGAATGTGGCGCGCGCACCGGGGCCCGCGCCGTCGGCGATCGCATCACCCAGATCCGTATAGCGGACCCCGGCCGATATCTTGGCCTTCTCTATCGAGTAGGTGCCGCCCAAGCCGATGCTCCAGAACCCGTCGGTCGGGCCGAGGTTGGATACAGGCTCGTCAGTGGACGATTCATACCCAAGCGTCACGGCGCCCGAGAACTGCTCGTTGAACTGGTAGCCCAAGCCAAGCGAATAGGTCCAGGTCGGGTCGTCATAGTCGACCAGTGGGTTCGCCGGCGGGTAGTTCGGCGGGTCATACACCGTCTGCGGCCAGTCCGCCCAGCGGACAGAACCAAACAGCAGGGTCTTTGGTGCAACACCGGTCTGGAAGTCCAGGTTGACCGACTGTGGCGAAACCACTTCGCTGGTGCTGTTTAGGCTTGCGACCGTGCCGGGCGGGATCGGCGGAACCGGGATCGGGTTCAACGACTCCGTTTGCGACAGATCATGCGAGATCTTCGAGTTGTAGGTCAGTGCGACACGCGCGGCGATTTCGGGTTTCTCCCACGCCACGCCGACCACGTAACCCAGTGCGGTATCGGCATCTGCGTCAACTTCGTATCCGGCTGCGGCCGGAACCGCGACATTGGCACTAAGGCGTTGAATCCGCAGGCCACCGATTGCACTGAATCCGCCGTCGAACTTGTACCGCAACAGAGCGGTGATCGCATCGGTATCCGCCTTCGCCCGTAGAACGTCGGTCCGGCCACCCGGGATCGGGTTCTGCGACAACGGATAACTAGCGCCATACGAGACATCCGCGGCAAACGGTTCGTCGTAGATCAACGCGAAGTCCAACCTTTCGTTGACCGCACGCTTATATGCAAGATGGGGCGTGAAGAAGTTGTTGGCCACCTCTCCCGAGTCCACCCCGAGCATCGTTCCGGTCACGCTGGGCGACGTGTAACCCAAGCGGAACTGGACCACCGATCCTTCTTCGAAGATGACGTTGATGCCTTGACCACTCCGGTCGATACCGCCTGCATGTACGGCTGTCGCTCCGACGCAAAGCGCGCACGCTTGTAGCAGCGCTTTTTTCATGTGTTCCTCCCTTTTCACTATCCGGTGCCACGTCACTTTTGTGGTGAGTGTTTGTGGCGATGAATTCGATGAACCCTATTCACGCGGAGTTTAAAAAAACGTCAACCTATGACCGAACGTTAGTTGTTTTGTGTACCCCGATGTCGTGTTGCAGAATTGCTACGGCCTTCGGCTCGAACGTTTAGGAAAATACCGCCGAAAATCACGGCAGCTCCCAGCAGTGTCCAATGGTTGAGCGGTTCGCGATACAACAGCATCCCCACAACCGCGATCGTCGGCAGACGTGCAAAGTCAAACGGGATCACTACGGTGGCGGGTGCGATGGCCAGCGCGTTGGTGATGCAGAAATGCGCCAACAGCCCCGCCAGCCCGACCAGCAGCAGGAAGGGCGCTGTTTGCAGGGTCGGCGCCGCGATCTGCCCGTCGATACCCGATGCAGCAAGCCCCATGACCGCCTGCATGCTGGTCAACCAGAAGACGATGCAGCCAATGCTGGCAAACTGTGTCAGCTTTTTGGTCGAAATCGTTGTCAACGCAAAGAAAACCGCCGAGGCTGTCGCGGCCATCACTCCCGGCGAAATCGAGGTGGCGCCGGGGCGGGTCACGATCAGTACTCCGACAAACCCGATCACAGCCGACAGCGCGCGTGTCGGGGTCAGGCGCTCGCCCAGCAACAGGGGCGACAGCAGAATGACCCAGATCGGCTGCGTGAATTCCAGCGCGAAAACCTGCGCTAGAGGAATGACACTGACCGCGTAGAACCACAGGTTCTGGCCCGCGAAATGCACCGTGTTACGAACAAGATGCAGCCCGAACCGCCGGGTCGAAACTTGATGCCATTTTTGGGTCAGCGTCAGAATGGTGGCGACCACGATCACACCGACGACGCTGCGGTACATCATGATCTCGAACGTATCGTGGACGGCGCTCAGCTCGCGCCCCGCAACGGCCATAGAGGAAAACGACGCGATGGCGCCGGTCATCCACAGTGCCGTTTTGACCATCGTCCTTGCGTTCTCATTCATTCCGAATCCCTGCGCTATCGCCGGAGAAGCGAACCAGACACAGGCGGTTGGAACAACAACAAAAAAGCCGGGTCAGGGCCCGGCTCTTCGTGTCATTCCCATTCGATCGTGCCAGGAGGCTTGGATGTGATGTCATAGGTGCAGCGGTTGATGCCCTTGACCTCGTTGATGATCCGGGTGGCGGTTTCGCTCAGGAATTCGTGGCTGAACGGGTAGTAATCGGCCGTCATTCCATCGACAGATGTCACCGCCCGCAAGGCGCAGGCATAGTCATAGGTGCGCCCGTCGCCCATCACGCCGACCGTGCGCACCGGAAGGATCGCGACGAAGGCCTGCCAGATCTCGTCATACAGGCCATGTTTGCGGATCTGGTCGATATAGATCGCGTCGGCCTCGCGCAGGATTTGCAGCTTTTCGCGGGTGATCTCGCCCGGGCAACGGATGGCCAGGCCCGGTCCGGGGAAGGGGTGGCGGCCGATGAAGCTAGGCGGCAGGCCCAGTTCACGGCCCAGCGCGCGCACCTCGTCCTTGAACAGCTCGCGCAGCGGCTCGACCAGCTTCAGGCCCATCTTTTCGGGCAGGCCGCCGACGTTGTGATGCGATTTGATCGTGACTGACGGGCCACCGGAAAACGACACCGATTCAATGACATCTGGGTAGAGCGTGCCCTGGGCCAGAAACTCGGCGCCTTCGATTGTGTCGGCATGCTTCTGAAACACGTCGATGAACAGCTTCCCGATGATCTTGCGCTTCGTCTCGGGGTCCGAGACGCCCTCGAGCTCGCCCAGGAACAGCTCGCTTTCATCCGCGTGGATCAGTTGGATGTTGTAGTTGTCGCGGAACATCGAGACGACTTCCTGCGCCTCGTTCTTGCGCAGCAGACCGTGATCGACGAAAACGCAGGTCAGCTGGTCGCCGATCGCTTCGTGGATCAGAATCGCCGCGACCGAGCTGTCGACACCGCCCGACAGACCGCAGATCACTTTCTTGTCGCCGACCTGTTCGCGGATCTTGCGGATCATCTCGTCGCGATAGGCGCCCATGGTCCAGTCGCCCTTGAACCCGGCCAGTTTCACGAAATTCTCGTATAGTTTTGCGCCCTTGGGGGTGTGGTGCACCTCGGGGTGGAACTGAACGGCATAGAAATGGCGGTTGGTATCGGCGGTGATCGCAAAGGGCGCGTTGGGCGAGGTGCCGAACACCTCGAACCCCGGTGCGATTTGGCTGACATGGTCGCCGTGGCTCATCCAGACCTGTTCTTTGCCATCGGTGAACCAGCCCTCGAGCAGGTCGAGCTTGCCGCGCGGCGTCACGAAGGCCCGCCCGAACTCGGCGGTGCCGTGGCCGCTTTCGACCTTGCCGCCCAGCTGGTGCATCATGACCTGCTGGCCATAGCAGATGCCAAGGATCGGAACGCCATAGTCGAAGATCTCTTGCGGAACACGCGGCGAACCTTCGCGGGTTACGCTGTCCGGTCCGCCCGAAAAGATGATGGCGCGCGGGGCCATGTCCCGCACGAAATCCATCGTGACGTTCTGGTAGGGGTGGATTTCGCAATAGACGTTCAACTCGCGCAGGCGGCGCGCGATCAGCTGCGTCACCTGGCTGCCGAAGTCGATGATCAGAAGGCGGTCATGGGATGTCTCGGTCATACCCGGCCTTTAGGTCGGAAGCCTTGCATGTGCAAGCGCCTTGACGTCATTTGGCGGGAAAGAGTGACGCGGAGCGCACCGAATGACCGAAATCACGCTTAGACCTGCTGTTGTGGGGGACACGGACTCCATTCGCGCATGTATCCGGGCCGCCTATGCGGACCCGGCGGCGCGGATTCCCGATCTGCCAGATGTCGCGGCCGGACTCGAGGACGACATTGCGCGGCATTCGGTCATCTTAGCGGTGGTGCAGGGCGAGATTTTGGGTGTGATCGTCTTCGGGCCCGTGGGGCAGGCGATGATGGTGTTCAACCTGGCGGTTTCGCCGGTTGTACAGGGGCAGGGGGTGGCCCGCAAGCTGCTGGCCCAGGCGGAAGCCCAGGCCATCAGGTCAGGGTGCGACCGGTTGAAGCTGACGACCCACCGCATGATGAAGAATACCTGCGCGATGTACCGGCATCTGGGCTGGAACGAGGTCGCCGCGCAGGGCAACAAGGTCTACTTTGAGAAACCCCTGTGATCCCCGAATGCGCCAGATTTGAGGGGTTGACCTGACGCACTATGTCGCTTTTTCCCCCAATGCGCCGGAAATCACATCTGATGGCGCGCTAGATTCCAGTAACACACATACCAACCTAAACAGTCACACGGGGTCATCTGATGGCAGAGGCAAACACCCGACGCAGAGCGCGCGGTGGCGGCGGCGCCGCCCGCCGGGCCGAACGCACGGCGGTTCGGATCGAAACGGCGAAATACATCGAGCGCAACATTCCGAACTTTGAGGTTCTGAACGACGAGGCGCTGGAGATCATCGAAACCAACGCGGAGACCGTGCTGGAAGAAGTCGGCGTCAATTTCGTCGACAACCCGGCGGCACTGGAACGCTGGCGCGACGCCGGGGCCGATGTGGACGGGGAACGGGTACGCATCCCGCGGGGCCTTGCGCGCGAGTTGATCAAGACCGCGCCCAGCCAGTTCACGCAGCACGCCCGCAACCCCGAGAAATCGGTGGTGATCGGCGGGCGCAACCTGGTGTTGGCTCCGGTCTATGGACCGCCCTTCGTGCGCGATGCCAAAGGCGGGCGCCGCTATGCCACGATGGACGATTTCAACAAGTTCGTGAAACTGGCCTACATGTCCAAGTGGCTGCACCACTCGGGTGGCACCGTCTGCGAACCCACCGACATTCCGGTGAACAAGCGGCATCTCGACATGCTGATGGCGCATATGACGCTGTCCGACAAACCCTTCATGGGTTCGGTGACCGATCCCAGCCGGGCGCAGGATTCGGTCGAGATGTGCGAGATTCTGTTCGGCAAAGAGTTCGTGCAGGAAAACACCGTGATGACCTCGCTCACCAACATCAACTCGCCGATGACGTTCGACGACGTGATGATGGGGTCGCTGGAAGTCTATGCGCGCAACAACCAGGCCTGCATCATCTCGCCCTTCATCGTGGGCGGCGCGATGGCGCCGGTCTCGGTCGCGGGGACGCTGACCCAGGTGCTGGCCGAGGTTCTGGCCGGTGTGGCCTACAGCCAGATCATCCGTCCCGGCGCGCCTGCCATCTTTGGCGCTTTCGTGTCGTCGATCGACATGAACTCGGGCGCGCCGACCTTCGGCACTCCCGAAGCGTCGCTCATCACTTATGGTGCGGGCCAACTGGCGCGTCGTTTGAACCTTCCTTACCGCTCGGCCGGGTCGTTCTGCGGCTCGAAACTGCCGGACGCGCAGGCCGCATACGAAACCGCGAACTCGCTGAATACGGGCTTGCTGTCGGGCGTCAACTTTATGTTGCATGCCTGCGGCTGGCTGGAGGGCGGCCTGGTGGCGGATTTCGAGAAATTCGTGATGGATGCCGACCAGCTTGGCGTTCTGCACGCAATGGCCAAGGGCGTTGCATATGATGAGAACGCGCAGGCCATGGACGCAATCCGCGAGGTGGGGCCGGGCGGTCACTACTTGGGCTGTGCCCATACCCAGGCCAACTTCAAGGACGCGTTCTGGAAGACTGAGCTTCTGGACTACAAGCCCTTTGAAACCTGGGAAGAAGAGGGCGCGCGCGACACGCGCACTCTGGCCTCGGTCCGGGTCGAACATCTGCTGGCCCATTACCAGCAACCGCATCTCGACCCCGAGAAACTGGCCGCGCTGACCGCCTATGTCGAAGAAAAGAAAGCGTCGATGCCCGACGCCTTCTCCTGATTAGTGACAGGCCGGGGCGCGGCTGACCTGATATAGCTGCGCCTCGCCCGCCAGTGCGATCAAAATGTCCAGGTGACGGACCAGAGAATAGGCCGGATCGTTGATGCGCCGCCGGTCTTCCATCTCGCGCTCCAACTCCAACAGCCGTATCAGCGCCGCCCCCGAACCGGGCAGGGCGCCAAAACCCAGCACACGCTGCAAATGCCTGTTGCGGTCGTAGTCCCGTGCCCCCAGTTTGGCCGCCCGAGCCAACAGGCGGGGACGGCGAAGGGATGTGATCATCGTGGTCAGGTCCTGCATCGGGCAATCCTTTGTTCTATGTTGGATGCCTCACCGTTGCACAACCTGAGCGGGTGTTGCCTTCTCCAGGCTCTCTCCGAACGATGGTTTCACCACTGTTTATGATTTTGAATCAATTCTGGTTGGCGCCGTTGGTGGTTAACGAACGAGTAACGAAACCAACCCTAGTTAGATTTGGTTAACACTTTATCCAACGGCGGATACTGGCAGTTTGGTTTGTCGACGAGGGCGTACAACAATGGACAACATCATGGCTTCCACCGTTCCAACCTGGGTCCCCGAGGGCGCGCAGCGCTATCTGGCCCATACCGAAGCGGGGCGGTCGATCCGGGATCTTGCACGATCGGCCGGATGCCACGCGTCAACCATACTCAGGCAGATCCGACGCATCGAAATGCGGCGCGACGATCCGCTGGTCGATGCAGCATTGCAATCGCTTGCGCAAACCCATTTCGCCGACCAGAGCCGGCGGCAAGAGGCAGACGAAGAACCCACGCCGTGCGAATTGACGGCCGAAGACGAGGAGTTCAACCGCGAGGCCCTTCGCGTGCTGCGCCGCCTGTGTGAAACCGGCGCTGTTCTGGCCGTTGCCGAGGACATGGACAAAGCCGTCGTGGTGCGCGACAGCGGAGCGGCCGGCGCGACCCGGACCGCCGTTGTCGATTGCAAGATCGCGCAGGCCTTGGCTTTGAAAGACTGGATCTCGTGCGACAATCCCGGACGGATCAGCCGCTATCGGATCACCCCGACAGGGCGAACGGCGCTGGGTCAGTTGATCGCGGATGCGGAAAACCGAGCCAGGGCAAGGGCGGAATTCGGCATGGCCGAGGCTCCGGCAGCGTTTCAGCATCGCAACGCGGCACGGCCGAGCCACGCCCCGCGCGCGCGTCGGATCCGCTACACTGCCGCCGAAAGCCCTCTGGTCGCCCTCGCGCGTCGGCGGGACCGGGATGGAAAGCCGTTTCTGGATGAAAGTCTGGTGCGCGCCGGCGAACGGCTGCGGGAAGATTTTGAGTTGGCTCAGTTGGGGCCACAGGTCACGCAGAACTGGGACAGGTTCCTGACCGGCGGCGGGCGCGTCGGGTTCGAGGGCGATGCGCCGGTTGCGCGGGGGTCCTCCGAGGCACGCGACCGCGTGGCCCGCGCGTTGTCGGATCTGGGGCCGGGGCTAAGCGATGTGGCCTTGCGCTGCTGCTGCTATCTGGAAGGGTTGGAACTGGCCGAGAAACGCATGGGCTGGTCGGCGCGCTCGGGCAAGATCGTGCTGCGGATCGCGCTCCAGCGGCTTAAGCGGCATTACGAAATGCAGGCGGAGAGCGACCGGCGGATCGGGTGATCTGCCGCGAACTTCATTGGTTTTGCTTGCGATAGCCGTCGTAGGTGATAGTCAGGGATTATGAATTTCACCCTCAGACAGCTGCAATACTTCCGCGCTGTGGCCGAGCAGCGCAACTTTGGCCGGGCTGCTCAGGTGTGTCACGTTTCTCAACCGGCACTATCGGTGCAGATCCGGGCGTTGGAAGACATCATGGGCGGGCCGCTATTTGAAAGGCGCGCCCGTGATGTTCTGCTGACGCCGTTGGGGCGCGATGCGCTTGAGCACGCACGGCGCATTTTGGGCGCGGCCGAACGGTTGGATCGGTTTGCGCGTGACAACTCCACCGGGCATCGCAGTCTGTCGGTCGGTTTGATCCCGACCGTCGCACCGTATCTGTTGCCGGATGTCCTGGCTGGTCTGCGGTCAGCGGATGTGTCCCTGCGCGTGCAGGTGCGAGAGGCGCGCACCGAGCGGCTGCTGTCGATGCTGAAAGCGGGAGAGATCGACGCCGCCGTGCTGGCCCTGCCGGTGGGTTCGCGCGGCATGGACGAGGTGCCTCTGTTCGAGGATCGCTTTCTGCTTGCTGGCAGCGAGACACGCCTGAACAGCCTGACCGTCAGCCCCGACGCTCTGCGCCCGATCGACCTGAATGCAGCCCAGCTGATGCTGCTGGAAGACGGGCACTGCCTTACGGATCAGGCGCTTGAGGTGTGCGGTCAGGACCGGACCAGCGCCCATATCAACATGGGCGCATCGTCATTGGCCACGCTGTCGCGGTTGGTGGCCGAGGGGTTTGGCCTGACCCTGATCCCTGAGTTAGCGGCGCGTTCCGAGACCAAAGCCGTTCCGGGGCTGAAACTGCTGCGGTTCGGCGCCCCGGAGCCCGCTCGGCAGATCGGCCTTGTGCGGCGCGACTCGTCGGATGGGGCGGTGTGGTTCGATCAACTGGCCCAGGTGATCCGGCAGGTAGGCGAAAGCATCGTGTCAGAAACCCGGAACTAAAAAGGGCCCGCACTTGGCGAGCCCTTTGCATGGAGGCTGGTTGACGCCTCAGGCCATTTCGGGCTGCTGGGCTTTTTCCAGGTGCTTCATCAGGTTTTCGGGCGACGAAACGCCATAGGGGTCCTCGGGGCAGTTGTCCATCAGGCCGGGCTCTTCGAACCACGCCTCGACCACGCCATCTTTGATGATGGCGGCATAGCGCCACGACCGCATGCCAAAGCCCAGATTGGCCTTGTCGACCAGCATACCTATCTTGCGAGTGAACTCGCCCGACCCGTCGGGGATGACCTTGACGTTCTTCAGCCCCTGATCCTGTGCCCATTTGTTCATGACAAAGCTGTCATTGACTGACATGCAGTAGATCTCGTCGATGCCCTTGGCCTTGAACGCCTCGTAGTTGTTCTCGAACCCCGGCAGTTGGTAGGTCGAGCAGGTGGGGGTGAACGCACCGGGCAGCGAGAACAGGATGACCCGCTTGCCTGCGAAGTAATCGGCCGTGGTCTTGTCTTCCCAGCGGAACGGGTTGGGCCCTTCGATCGAGTCGTCGCGCACGCGGGTGTGGAACGTCACGTCGGGTAGCTTGGCACCGGTTTTCATGGGCATCTCCTGTGATTCACATTAATTCGGCCCGTGGGTTAAAACGATTCCAAACCGGCTTCAACACGGGATGTGCTGCGTTTGCGAAAATCCTCTTGTATGCTGAAAACATGTCGAAATCAGCGTCGATCTCCTAGAAAATCGCGCTTGTATTCTGCATCTGCAAAACGCTGACGCATGGCAGCTATGCATGGCTGGCGTAATACATCCGACCGGTTTATGTTATGCACCAACCAAATTGACCCAAAGTCAGGAAACCGGCCCCGTGCGCGATCTGAAAATCCCTGAACAACGTCACCCGGAAAAGGCGCATAAGCCCGACAATGCGCAGCCGAAAAAGCCCAGCTGGATTCGGGTGAAAGCGCCCGGCGGCAAGGGCTATGCCGACACGCGCCGGATCATGCGCGACAACAACCTGGTCACCGTCTGCGAAGAGGCCGGATGCCCGAACGTGGGCGAATGCTGGAGCCAGGGCCATGCGACCATGATGATCATGGGCGAGATCTGCACCCGTGGCTGCACCTTCTGCAACATCGCCACCGGTCGCCCCGATGCGTTGGACGCGTTCGAACCGGGCCGGGTGGCACATGCGGTGGAAAAGCTGGGCCTGAACCATGTCGTCATCACCTCGGTTGACCGCGACGATCTGGCCGATGGTGGGGCCGAGCATTTCGCTCAGACCATCCGCGCGGTACGTCACCGCTCCCCCAACACCACGATCGAAATCCTGACACCGGATTTCCTGAAATGCGATCCGTCGGTTCTGGAAACCGTGGTCGCGGCCAAGCCGGACGTGTTCAACCACAATCTTGAAACCGTGCCGGGCCTGTACCCCGAGGTGCGCCCGGGCGCGCGCTATTTCCACTCACTGCGGCTGCTGCAGAGAGTCAAGGAATTGGACCCGTCGATCTTCACCAAGTCGGGGATCATGGTTGGTCTGGGCGAGAACGAACAGCAGGTGCGCCAGGTCATGGACGACATGCGCGCCGCCGACATAGATTTCCTGACCATCGGCCAGTATCTGCAGCCCACGCCCAAACACCACCGCGTGGACCGCTTTGTCACGCCCGAAGAATTCGCGGCCTATGAAAAAGCCGCCTATGGCAAAGGGTTCCTGATGGTTTCGGCCACGCCGCTGACCCGCTCGTCTTACCATGCGGGCGATGATTTCGCGCGCCTGCGAGCAGCGCGACAGAAAAAGCTGGGGCAGGCGTGACGCCGCAAGCGCTGGCGCAACTGACTGCGCTGCGCCATGCGTTGCACCAACGGCCCGAGGTCTCGGGTGAAGAGTCTGAAACGGCCGCCTTCATCGCCGAGCAATTGCGTGGTGTGGGCGGCCGGGTTCTGACCGGAATCGGTGGGCACGGGGTCGCGGCCGTGTTCGACTCGGGCCAGCCGGGGCCGGCCGTGGGCATCCGCTGCGAACTGGACGCGCTGCCGATTTTGGAGGTGCCGGGAAAACCCTATTGCTCGCAGATTCCGGGCAAAAGTCATCTGTGCGGCCATGACGGCCACATGGCCATGGTGCTGGGCGTAGCGCTGGACTTGGCGCAAACGCCGGTGTCGCGCGGTCGGGTCGTGCTGATCTTCCAGCCTGCCGAAGAGACCGGTCAGGGCGCACGCGATTTTCGGAACGACCCGCAATACGCTGGAATACAGCCCGATTTCCTGTTTTCCCTGCATAACCTGCCGGGGCTGGACCTGGGCGCGGTCGAACTGTGCTCTGGCCCGGCCAATTGCGCCTCACGCGGGATGCGGGTGCGGCTGACGGGCAAGACCTCGCACGCCGCGGCCCCGCAGGACGGCCTGTCGCCGGCCTCGGCCATGGTCGAGTTGATGCCGGCCTTGGCTGCCTTGGGGCCGGGCGGAGAGCTGACCGAGGATTACACGCTGACCACCGTCACCCACGCCCAACTAGGGGCCCCGACATTCGGCGTGGCGCCCGGCGAGGCCGAGATATGGGTGACGCTGCGCACCGTCTCGGACGCGCGCATGGCGCAACTGGTCGATCAGGCCGAGGCGCTGGTCTGCGAGGCCGCGGCCGACGAGGGGCTGGGTGTCGAGATCACCTATGACGACGTGTTCGAGGCCTGCGTCAACCACCCGGAGGCCGTGCAGATCCTGGCTCAAGCCTGCGCACAGGCCGGGGTGCAACCGCGCCTGACCACCGCGCCGCAACGGTTCTCGGAGGATTTCGGGCAATTCGCCAAGGGGTCGAAAACCGGCATGTTCTGGCTGGGGGCCGGGGTTGACCATCCGCAACTGCACAACCCCGACTATGACTTCCCTGACGCGCTGATACCTGTCGGCGCGGGCATCTTTCTGGCGGCAATCCGTCAGGTGCTGGACGCGCCGGTCACGGGCTGAGCTTGCGCGGCTGGCTGGTTGCCCATTCGGGCCACCAGCCCATGTATTCGATAACCGCAATTAGCAGACACAACACGATTAGACCCAGTACCAGCTTGACCCGCTGGTCCGAGGGCGGATTGCGCGCCCAGCGGGACATTCGCAGAAGGTGGCGCAGGATCATGGGGCCTCGAATCCGCGGCGGGATCAGTCTTGGGTAAAGCGGACCTTGCCGATGAAGGGCAGGTTGCGGTTGCGTTGCGCATAGTCGATGCCATAGCCCACGACGAATTCGTCCGGGATCTCAAAGCCGATCCAATTGGCGCGGAAATCAACCTCGCGGCGGCTGGGTTTGTCCAGCAGGGCAATCGACTTGAGCCGTTTTGGCTGGCGGCTGCGCAACAGGTTGGTGACGTGGTTCAGCGTGTGCCCCGTGTCGACGATATCTTCGACCACCAGCACGTCGCGTCCTTCAATTGCGCCGCGCAAGTCTTTGAGAATGCGCACTTCCCGGCTGCTTTCCATTGAATCGCCATAGGAGGACGCCTCAAGAAAATCGACCTCGATCGGCAGGTCCAGTTCGCGTACCAGGTCGGCGATGAACACGAAGCTGCCGCGTAGCAGGCCTACGACCACCAGCTTGTCGGTATCGCCGAATTCGCGAGTGATTTCGCGGCACAATTCCTCGATCCGTGCCGCGATGGCCTTGGCCGAGATCATCTCATCTATCACATATGCGCGCTGGCTCATGGCTGCCCCCTTGATCTTTGGCGCGCAACATACGACATGACGCGCCATTGTCACGTTTCAAATGCCCAGGTTGCCATGCCCAC
This sequence comes from Ruegeria sp. BHSB172, assembly GCF_059613165.1. Lineage (NCBI taxonomy): Bacteria > Pseudomonadati > Pseudomonadota > Alphaproteobacteria > Rhodobacterales > Roseobacteraceae > Ruegeria > Ruegeria sp. BHSB172. The sequence goes on along the minus strand of NZ_JBXWRZ010000013.1, from coordinate 4,661 downwards.
TCATTCGGAAACTCGCCACCTCCCATACAGCGCGCAGCAGGTGTATGATCTGGTCGCGGATGTGGCGAAATACCCCGAGTTTCTGCCTTGGTGTGCAGCCGCGCGGATCCGGAGGACCTATGCGGCGGGCGAGGCGCAGGTGATGGAGGCCGATCTGGTGATCTCGTTCAAGGTGTTCCGCGAACGGTTCGGCAGCCGGGTGACGCTATACCCCGACCAAAGGAAAATCGACACCGAATACCTGGACGGCCCGTTCAAATACATGAAATCCGACTGGCATTTCGAGGACGCTCCCGAGGGCGGCTGCAACGTGTCCTTCCACGTGGATTTCGAGTTCAAGAACGCCGTGTTGCAAGGCATCATCGGCGTGGTCTTCAACGAGGCAATGCACCGGATCGTGCGTGCCTTCGAACAACGCGCGGCCAGCCTCTACGGCTGAGGGTTTACCCGGCGCGGGCGTACGTTAGACTGCGCCGCATGACTGATTTCACAAGCGCTCTTTCCGAATTCGCCGCGGGTCCCGTGTCCACGACTGCGCAGGCTCGGATCGTCACGTCTTTGTCCGCGCTCGATTGGTTGGCGGTCGGGCGCGCAGGCGTCAACGAACCGGTCTCGCGCATCCTGCGAGGGATGGTGCTGGACGAAGGCGGGTCCGGACAGGCCACCCTGTTCGGCGGCGGGGCCGCGCCGGTGCGCGCGGCGCCTTTGGTCAACGGCACGGTGTCGCACGCGCTGGACTATGACGACACGCATTTCGCCCATATCGGCCACCCGTCGGTGGCGGTGATTCCCGCCGCGCTGGCCGTGGCCGAATGGCAGGACCAGCCCATCGTCGATTTGCTCGAGGCGGCATTGGTGGGGATGGAACTGTCCATCCGTGTCGGCCTTTGGCTGGGGCGCGGGCATTATCAGGTCGGGTTTCACCAGACCGCGACGGCGGGGGCGTTCGGAGCGGCCGTGGCAGCTGCCCGCCTGCTGGGATGCGATCCGGCGGCCATGCGCCGGATTCTGGGGCTGACCGCGACCCGGGCGGCGGGCCTCAAGGCGCAGTTTGGCACCATGGGCAAGCCTTACAATGCGGGGCAGGCGGCTTCGGTCGGGGTCGAGGCCGCGCTGCTGGTGCAGCGGGGGTTCGTTCCCAATCCCGACGCCCTGACCGGTCCGTTCGGGTTTGGCGCGACGCATCACGGTGCCGATGATAAAGCCTCAGCTCTGTCGGGACTTGGGGATGAGTGGCTGATCGAAAGTGTCAGCCACAAGTTCCACGCCTGCTGCCACGGGCTGCACGCCGCGCTCGAGGCGGCGCGCGATCTGGACATCGCCGAACCCGAGGTGGCCGAGATCAAGATTCGCACCCATCCCCGATGGATGAGCGTCTGCAATCAGACCGTGCCGACAACCGGGCTGGGCGCCAAGTTTTCCTATCGGACGGTGATCGCAATGCAGGCATTGGGATACGATACCGGCCTGCCTGAAAGCTACACGGACAAGGTCTGCGCCGATCCGCGCCTGCAATCGCTGCGCGACCGGATCACGGTCGAAGCGGACGAAACGCTGTCCGAGACTGAGGCCCGCTTGGCGCTGTTGCGGCGGGACGGGGTACGGCGCGAGGCGACCCACGATCTGGCTGCGCCGATGGCCTTGTCCGACCACGAGGATCGCGTGCGCGGCAAGGCCGCCAAACTGATCGGCGCGGACGAAGCGGATGCGATCTGGTCGATGCTGCGCACCGGCGGGCGCGCAGCGGATCTGGCAAAACGATTGGTTGACTAGACCACGCGCCAGTGCAGCGGGAAGCCGGGGTCGAACACGGTGACCGGGCCATCGCGCGTTTCGATCTTGTCGGGGTAGGTGACCGGTTCGCCCTTCTGCAGGGTGATGGTCTGATCGTTGACGGGCAGCCGGTAGAACCTGGACCCGTTGACCGAGGTAAACCCTTCCAGCTTGTCCAGAGCACCCGCGCGGTCAAAGACCTCGGCCACCAGCGACATGGTGTTCGTGGCGGTGAAACATCCCGCGCAGCCGCAGGACGTCTCTTTGTTGGCGTCCGTATGCGGGGCACTGTCAGTCCCCAGAAAGAACCGTTCGTCGCCCGAGGTCGCGGCATCGACCAGAGCCTTTCGGTGCTCTTCGCGTTTGGCGACGGGCAGGCAGTAGTAGTGCGGCTTGATCCCGCCCACAAGGATGTGGTTGCGGTTGATGATCAGGTGATGCGCAGTGATCGTGGCGCCCAGGTCGGTTTCGTTTGCGCGCACATACCCCACTCCGTCGCGGGTGGTGATATGCTCCATCACCACGCGCAGGCCCGGCGTGGCCTTGCGGATCGGGTCCAGAACGCGGTCGATGAACACCGCCTCGCGGTCGAAGATGTCAACCTCGGCATCGGTGACCTCGCCATGCACGCAGAGCGGCAGGCCGATCTCGGCCATCCGTTCCAGCACGGGGCGCACCATGTCGAAATTCCGCACGCCCGAGGCCGAGTTGGTCGTGGCCCCTGCCGGGTACAGCTTGACCGCCTTGACCAGACCGCTGGCATGGGCCGCAGCCATGTCGTCGGGGTCGGTATCCTCGGTTAGGTACAGGGTCATCAACGGCTCAAAGCTCATGCCTTCGGGCAGGGCGGCCAGGATACGGTCGCGATAGGACGCGGCCTGAGCGCCGGTCACCACCGGGGGCACAAGATTGGGCATGATGATGGCCCGCGCGAAATGGCGGGCGGTTTCGGGCAAGACGGCCTGCAGCATGGCGCCATCGCGCAGATGCAGGTGCCAGTCATCGGGGCGGCGGAGCGTCAGAGTATCGGTCATGGCGCCGGGCTAGCACAGGTAGGCCGCACGGGAAAGTGACAACAAACCTTGCCAGACGACCAGATTGCCGCAAGTCCCGGAAAGATCACGGTCTTGACGCGCAGCGGCAGCCATGACCTGTTGTGCCAAGGGAGATAGAGACACATGAGCCAGCCAGATACCATCGACGCCGTTCAGAAGATGCTGGGCGAACAGGGCTATGTCTGTGGCCGCGCCCTGGCCACCGTGGTGTTCCTGTCGCTGAAACTGGGCCGGCCGCTGTTTCTTGAGGGCGAGGCTGGTGTCGGCAAGACCGAAATCGCCAAGGCCCTCGCCTCTGGACTTGGCCGCCGCCTGATCCGGCTGCAATGCTATGAAGGGCTGGATGCGTCATCGGCCGTCTATGAATGGAACTTTCCCGCGCAGATGGTGGCCATCCGCACCGCCGAGGCGGTCGGAGGGTCCGACCGGAAGGGTTTGCAGGAGGAACTGTTCAGCGGCGACTATCTGATCCGCCGACCGCTGCTCGAGGCGATGGAGCCCGATCCGGCTGGCCCGCCGGTGCTGCTGATCGACGAGCTGGATCGCACGGACGAACCGTTCGAGGCATTCCTGCTGGAGGCGCTGAGCGATTTTCAGGTGACCATCCCAGAGATCGGCACGATCAAGGCGCCCGAACCGCCCATCGTCATCGTCACCTCGAACCGCACGCGCGAGGTGCATGATGCGCTCAAGCGCCGCTGCCTTTATCACTGGGTCGATTACCCCGATTTCGACCGCGAATTGGAGATCCTGCACGCCCGCGCGCCCGAGGCCGCCGAGGCGCTGAGCCGCGAAGTGGTGGCATTTGTGCAGCAGCTGCGCACCGAGGACCTGTTCAAGAAACCCGGTGTGGCCGAGACCATCGACTGGGCGAAATGCCTGCTGGCGCTGGACGTGATCAACCTCAGCCCCGAGGTGATCGGCGACACGCTGGGCGCGATCCTGAAATACCAGGACGACATCCAGAAACTGCAGGGCTCCGAGGCCAAGCGGATTCTGGATCAGGCCAAATCCACGCTCGAACCGGTCTGATGTCGTCGTTGCGCCAAAACACTCCGGGGGCCTAGCGATGGCCGAACAGCTTCCGCCGGATATTCCGGCTGATCCGAAACTGGCGCAGAACATCACCCATTTCGCGCGCGCTTTGCGCAAGGCCGGGCTGCCGATCGGCCCCGGCCGCGTCGTTGACGCCATCCGCGCGGTGCAGGCGGCGGGCTTCACCCGCAAGCAGGATTTCTACTGGACCCTGCACGCCTGTTTCGTGAACCGACCCGAGCATCGCACCGTGTTTGCCCAGATCTTCCGCCTGTACTGGCGCGATCCAAGGTATCTGGAGCATATGATGTCGATGATGCTGCCGGCCATTCGCGGAGTTCAGGAGGAACGCATGGCCGAGGCCGGCGAAAAACGCGCGGCCGAGGCCTTGCTGGACGGTGTCGAGCGGGACGAACCGAAAGGCGCGGAGCAAGAGGGCGAAAGCGAAATCGAGATTGATGCCACGCAGACCGCCTCGTCCGAGGAACGGCTGCGGTCGCTGGATTTCGAACAGATGAGCACCGCGGAAACCGCGCAGGCCAAGCGCATTCTGGCACGGTTGCAATTGCCTGTGGACCCGATCGCCTCGCGCCGTGGTCAAGCCAGCCATCTGGGTCGGCGGATCGACCGGGCGCGCACCTTGCGCGCGGCCATGCGCCAGGGCGGCGAACTGCGAGAGATCGCGCTGGTCCAACCGAAACCGCGCTGGCCCAACCTGATCGCGCTGTGTGACATCTCGGGGTCGATGAGCCAGTACAGCCGGATCATCCTGCACTTCCTGCACACGGTCTCGAACGC